>JAZNLD010000211.1:0-26083 GCA_045578925.1 Clostridia bacterium | reverse complement strand
AACCCGCTAAAAGAAGTCTTTTTAATCAGTTCAGCTTGTCAAGGTTTTTTTCAGGGAAAAGTTTTCTTAACTCTTCCATTGAAATTGAGGTAAGATTTACAAAATCTTTTTCAATTTCGTCATTTACAAGAAATACTGTATACCGGTCTTCTGTGCGGACATATTCACGCGGAGTGTTGTTGCAGAAATCAACGATTTTATCCACTTCGTCTGCATCTTCGATTTTTATACATTCTCCTAATTCCTTTTCACCGATGTCAACATCCATAATAAGATTTCCCGACGAGTCAAAGAACGGAAGGTTCTTCCAATCTTTCGCGACATACATAATACCTGTATTTTTCAGAGACACATCCTCCCACAAGCCATTGTCCCTGAGCCACTTTATTGTGTGTTTGTAGTTTGAGTTTATGCTCTGATGATAATGACTTATACGAATTTCTTCATCCCCCGCAGTATGCATAGTTTCCGCTTCATAGATATCATACTCTTCTTCAGGAAGAAGAAATCCTATTCCTACACCAAAGCTTCTGCTTCCGGAATATATTTCATTATAGGAAAGTTCTCTTACATCTTTTTTAATGCAGCCAACAAGCTCATTCATCTTTTCTTCATCTTTTATACTCGTACTGTGCCCATCGTTACTCAGCTCCACGCTGTGTGCAGTTTTAACAGAATTCAGCACCCTTTCCTGCTTTTCCTTATATTCTTCACTTTTATAAAGTCCACTCATAATATCGTGCAGAGTGTCCTCGTCAATCGGATAAACCCTGCGAATTTCTTTTCCGTTTTTGAGGAGATATTCAATATGTACTCTCGTATCATATTCACGCTTTGAGAGGATTTCTTTTTCTTTCAGCAAGGATTTGTGAGTAATTATTGCCTTTTCAACAATTTCCGAGTCTGAGAAAAATGGTTTCAAATCTCTGTAATAGTCATATACGGTAGCAGATGCTATGTCTTCTTTTTCCGGAATGTATGTTTCAAATCCAAGCAAACTTGTAAATGCAAAGACACACATCATCATGGCAAATACAGCAACGAACCCGATATAGCCTTTGTAGGATTTCCATACACGCAATGTCTTTTTAAGGATCATCTCAACACCGAAATACAAAACCGCACTTAAAACAAAAACTGTAACCCACAGCGGGATGGGATTATTATATATTGAATATGCCGCAACAGCGAATGTACTTATCGCGCCTACAAAAGTCACAAGGTATTTAAAAATACCATTAAGGCACTTAAAACCTGCGACATCTTCGGCAGTTTCCAATCTGCGTTTTTTGTAAAGAATCCCGGAAACAACATATAATAAAATTGCTATCACAGAAAAAATCACTATATCTTCGGTATATCCTCTGACCTGTTTTCCGACATATGCCCAGTTAGTCATAATAGTGGGAATTCTTGTTATAAAGGAGTTATTGAATACCCTATCAATCAATTCTCCTTCCCCGGCAAAGCCATAGAGGAATATTTCACAAACCATTGCAAATGCCGCTGCCAGAATAAGAGCAATCGTATGGAAAAGAATATTAAGTCCCACCATTGCAAAGCTGTTACCTGTTATTACCGATACAAAACACACGGCAGAAAACATTATAAAAAGAGCAAATAGGTTAAGAAGCATCCAGAGAATACACTCACCTACTGTAAAATGCAAGGAGTATGCGGTAAGTGACATTATAATAAGAACTACTGTATTAAGCACTACCGGAGTCGCCATAAGTGTAAGTGCCGCTAAAACAGAGGAAACATAATTTGCTTCTCGTTTAACGGGTAACGAATGTACAAATACACTTGCTTTTCTTGAATGAACAAATCTAAACACTAAAAGCCCCACAACGGTTGGAACCACCATAGAAAGAAGCATCGGGATTATCATATAATCCACAGAAAGAATTGTTGAATGGCTTCTTACTGAATTATAAGCGGCAATCTGGCTTGGGTCTTCGTTCAAAAGAATCATCATTCCGGTTGAAATGAAAAGTATTATGAAATAGAGAACACTTCCCCAGAGAAACCTTCTGACGGTGGATTTATATATTCCTTTATTAAATAATGATGTTTTTGAAGTCATATCCCAAACCTCCTAACTCATAAATGAATACTTCTTCCAGAGTAAGGCTTACTCTTTCGCATAAAACGGGAGAAATTGCACCAAGGAACTCTTCCGTCTCCACCGCGCCACCGCGCATAATTACATTATAGACAGAGCCTGTTCTGGAAATATGCAGAACATTATTGTTTCCTTCAAGTTTTTCTTCCCCGGTTTTATCAAGTACAAGCTGATACTTATGCACGCTTCCTTTTAAATCATCAAGCGGTTTTTCTATTATCATCTTTCCCTGATGAATAATGCCTACCCAATCGCAGATATCTTCAAGCTCGCGAAGGTTATGCGACGAAACTAAAACGGTCATTTCGCGGTCTGTAACATCGGCAATAACGAGATTCAATATCTGTTTACGCATAACTGGGTCAAGTCCGTCAAGCGGTTCGTCAAGGATTAAAACCTCGGGCATAGCAGAAAGCACAAGGGCAAACGCAACCTGTTTTTTCATACCTTTTGAAAGTTTGCGAAGCTGTTTCTTTTCGTCTATTTTAAGTAGTTTTTTGATTGCTTCGTATCTCTCCATTGAAAAAGCAGGATAGATATCGCGGTAAAAATGCGCCATTTGTTTTACAGTATATGTAGAATAGTAAAACCAGTCATCCGCGATACTTAAGACCTTTTCCTTGATTTTTTCGTTTTCATAAACACTCTCACCATCTATTGTGATTTCTCCGCTTTCTCCCTTTAAAACTCCGTTAATATGGTTTATTATAGTAGTCTTTCCTGCTCCGTTGGGTCCTACTATTCCGTATATAGTGCCGCGCCTTACATGGAGAGAAAAGTCGTCAAGCACCTTAAAGTCATCAAAATATTTAGTTATGTTTTTAACCTGAATCATTTTCCTGCCTCCTTTTGTGAATAAATATTTTCTATAAAGGATTTTATCTTATCCTCATCCTCACCGAGAAACATAAGCTCCGAAACTGTTCTTTTCAGAGTTTGATAAAGGTTATCCGTTCCCTGCGTTTTCCTGACATCCTTTGCCGCTGAAACGAAATTCCCTTTCCCCTTGACGCTGTATATATACCCGTCAAGCTCAAGCCCCTTATACGCTTTTTGAACTGTATTGGGATTTACGGTAAGTTCAATTGAAAGTTCGCGCACCGACGGAAGCTGTTCGTCGGGAGCAAGTATTCCCTTTATAATTAAATTGCGAAATCCGTCTTCAATCTGTTCGTGAACACTTCTTCCGTCACGGTAGTCTATATTTACCATCTTTTCACCTCCGTCCATACTGTACCATCTGTTATAGTACAGTTAGTATATCACGCGATTTTTTTATTGTCAATATTTTCAAATAAAATTTTTTCAAGATGTTGACAAATCAACAAGTTTTTGTTAAAATAGAGATGTTGACAAATCAACATCTCTATTTGGGAGGTTTTTATATGATGGAAAAATTTGAAGTAGGCAGATTTGAAGTATTCACGCTTGCTCTTTCCGAAATTATGTCTAATTGGAATAAAATCGCAACAGATGAACTTAAGCCATACGGTCTCAAGGGTGGTTATGTTGTATATCTTATTGCTCTTTTCAAGGCGAAGGACGGCCTTACCGCCGCTAACCTTGTACAGATGTGTAATCGCGACAAGGCCGAGGTTTCACGTGCAATAAAAGCACTTGAAGAAAAAGAGTTTGTGACAAGAACAAACACAACTGCAACAGGATACAGGGCAAGTATCACACTTACAAAAAAAGGACGCGAGGTTACACACGCACTTCGCGAAAGAGTTAAGCTTGTCGTTGAAAAAGGCGGCGAGGGTTTAAGCGAGGAAGAAAGAGAAATCTTTTATAATGCGCTTGAAATTATATCTAAAAATCTGAAAGCTATAAGCGAGGATGGACTTAAATGAATATAGGAAAGAAAATATTCTGCAGGGTGTATCAGTGGGCATTCCACGCGGCACTGCCCGTACTCCCCTACCGAGAACCGAAAATTTTAAACAGCACAAACGAAATTGCAAACGAAATAAAAAAGCTTGGTCTTAATTCCGTTATGATTGTAACAGACGAGTTTATGAAAAAGTCGGGTGCAACGGAAAGTCTTGAACTGTCACTTTTTTCAAAAGGCATAAAAACTGTAGTTTACGACAAAACAAGACCTAACCCCACAACTGAAAATGTTGATGAAGCGATGAAGATTTATTTTGCAGAAAAGCTCCAGAGTCTTATCGCATTCGGTGGCGGCAGCGCAATGGATTGTGCAAAGGCAGTCGGCGCGCGAGTATGCTATAGAGGAAAAAGCATTGATAAATTAAAGGGCGACCTTCGCGTATGGAGAAAGCTTCCTCCCCTTTTTGCAGTTCCCACAACTGCAGGAACAGGAAGCGAGGTTACGGTTACTGCGGTTATAACAGACCCCGTAAAAAAGCACAAGTATACAATGAACTCATTCCCTCTTATTCCGCACTATGCAGTTTTAGATGCAAAAAACACCTATACGCTTCCTCCACACCTTACCGCTACAACAGGTATGGATGCAATGACACACGCAATCGAAGCATACATAGGAAGGTCTACAAGCCGTGAAACAAGACAACTTTCAGAAGAAGCGGTGAAACTTGTTATTGAAAACATTGAAACCGCATATAAAGAGCCTGAAAATTATACGGCACGCACCAATATGCTCCACGCCGCGTACAAGGCAGGCATAGCTTTTTCAAAATCGTATGTGGGATACATTCACGCAGTGGCACATTCACTCGGCGGTCAGTACAACACTCCTCACGGACTTGCAAACTCTGTACTTCTTCCTATCGGACTTGAAATGTACGGAGACAAAGTTTATAAAAAGCTTTATATGCTTGCAATAAAAAGCGGAGTAGCATCAACCTGCGACAGCATTGAGGTCGGCGCTAAAAAGTTTATTGCAAAAATTAAAGAGCTTAATAAAAATATGGGTGTTCCCGAAAAAATCAGCGGTATAAAAAAAGAAGACATTCCCAAAATGGCAAAACACGCTGACCATGAAGGAAATCCCCTCTATCCCGTCCCCGTTCTTATGGACAGAAAGGAACTTGAGAAATTTTATTATGAGGTGGCAGAATGAATATTGATGAAATAATCGTAAAACAACAGAAGTTTTTTGCATCGGGCAAAACCTTCGACATAAAATTCCGCAAGGAAATGCTGAAAAAGCTCTACTCTGCCTTAAAGAAATACGAAAATGAAATCAACGACGCACTTAAAAGCGACCTCGGCAAAAGCGAGTTTGAAGGGTTTATGTGTGAGGTTGGTTTATCTCTTACCGAAATAAGCTATATGATAAAAAATGTCGCTCGTTTCGCAAGAAGAAAAATCGTACCGACACCACTTCCGCAGTTTGCATCGGTAAGTTTCAAAAAACCTTCTCCTTACGGAAATGTACTTATTATGAGTCCGTGGAATTACCCGTTCTTGCTTACAATTGAGCCTCTCGCAGATGCGATTGCTGCAGGTAATACAGCAGTTGTAAAACCAAGTGCATATTCCCCCGCGACAAGCAGCATCATAAGAAAAATTCTTACCGAGATTTTTCCTACTGAATTTGTAGCCGTCATAACCGGTGGCAGAAAAGAAAATGCAGAGCTTCTTGACAAGAAGTTTGACCTTGTCTTCTTTACAGGAAGTCAAAGTGTCGGCAAAGAAGTTTTAAGACGATGCAGCGAACATCTTACCCCCGCTGTACTTGAGCTTGGCGGAAAGAGTCCGTGTATTGTTGATTCCTCGGCAAAGATTAAACTTGCCGCAAGAAGAATTGTTTTCGGCAAGTACTTAAACTGCGGTCAGACCTGCGTTGCCCCCGACTACATTCTTTGCGAAAAGAGTGTGAAGGATGAGCTTGTCCGCGAAATTGTAAAACAAATCAAAAAGCAGTATGGAGAAAAACCTCTTTCAAATGCTGATTACGGAAAAATTGTAAATGAAAAGCATTTTGAAAGACTTATTTCCCTTATTGACAAAAACAAGGTTGTAATCGGTGGTGGCTCGGACAAAAACACACTCCAGATTGAGCCTACCATTATGGACAATGTAACATTTACCGATGCGGTTATGGGAGAAGAGATTTTCGGGCCTGTTCTTCCCATAATCACATACGATAAATTTGACGATGTATTCGGCATATTAAAGGGCAGGGAAAAGCCGCTTGCACTTTACATATTCTCCGAAAACAAGAAGCATATTGACAGTATTTTAAGCCGTATTTCATTCGGCGGCGGATGCGTAAACGATGTTATAATCCACCTTGCTACAAGCGAGATGGGATTCGGTGGTGTCGGCGAAAGCGGTATGGGCGCCTACCATGGCAAATGCGGTTTTGACGCATTTTCTCATACAAAAAGCATCGTTGACAAGAAAACATTTATGGATCTCCCGATGAGATACCAGCCGTATGACAGAACCGTTTACGGAAAGCTTCTTAAAATGTTCTTGCAATAGGAAAAAGAGGATGCAAAAGCACCCCCTTTAAGGGATAGGAAAAAATGGACAGAACGGACAAACTGAACCAAAGCAACGCTTTGGGTTACCCGACGGCGTACTAAAGTACGTCGAGAGGTGAAGTTTGTTCGTAGCAAAAAGACTTATAATATGGGAAAATCGAGCAAGACGAGATTTTCCAACCGAAATATAAAATTTCGCAGTTTTCAATTACTCATAATTTTATATATCTGATGTCTTTTTGCGGTCTGGACTTTTTTAACATCCCTTACCTGTTCAATATATAGATTGCAAGATTTAGATATGCCGCAAAGGTTACCCATAAAAGATACGGTATCTGCAGATATGCGGCAAATGGTGATATTTCACGAAATCTTTTTATCATAGCGATTATCAGTATCCACAAAAGAATAATCCATAAAAACGCAAAGAGGTATGCTCGCAGATTAAAGAAGATTATACTCCACATAAAATTTACTGCAAGCTGGATAAGATATACGCCCAGAGCACTGCTTATATCAATATCCTCTTCTTTTCCTTTCACATACACAAGCGCGCTCGAAATTCCCATAAGAGTGTAAAGAACAGTCCACACTATCGGGAAAAGAGCCGCAGGCGGAGAAAGTGGCGGAGATATGAAGCTATTACTCATATTGCCACTTGTAAGTAGCGCCGAGAGCCCTCCTACTCCAAGCGCTATCAGTATTGAAATAATGTAAGGTTTGAGTTTTTTCCACATATAAAGGCCTCCTTTTGTATATTTTACGAAGGAAATTATTATATTAGTACATAATATAGTATATTTTTTATAAAATTCATTGAAAAAGGCTTTATATTGTGTTACAATTATTATATATGACTTTATATAGTGTTAGGAGAACTTACTTTGGAATTTATTTCACACTCTCCCCTGGAAACTGAAGAGTTTGCGTTTAATATGGCAAAAAAAATAAGTGCGCCCCGCGTGATTTGTCTGACAGGTGACCTCGGTGCAGGGAAAACCGCATTCACCCGCGGATTTGCCCGCTATTTTGGTATTGAAAAGGGAGTCAGCTCCCCCACCTTTATCATTATGCACCATTACTGCGGAAGTGAGGTTATAAATCACTACGATCTTTATCGCATCAACGATTATGATGAACTCTGCGACATCGGTTTTGAAGAACAGATTGAAAGCGGAATTTCCATAATTGAATGGCCCGATAATTTTATGGAGTATTTGCCCGATGACAAGATTGTGATAAAGATCACTCGTCTCGGCGAAAATGAGCGCCTTATTGCGACGGAGGATTTCTGATATGAAAATACTTGCAATTGACACATCAGCATTAACTGCTACAGCAGCCATTCTTGCAGACGGAAAGCTCCTCTGTGAAATCAGCACTACAACGGCACTTAACCATTCGGTTACTGTTATGCCGATGATTGATGAGCTTCTTAAAAAAGTTAATATGGATATATCTGAAATCGATCTTTTTGCGTGCAGTGAGGGGCCCGGCTCATTTACGGGACTCCGCATAGGCATCGGCACTGTAAAGGGGCTTGCCTACGGGCTTGGAAAAAAGGTTGTCGGTGTTTCCACTCTTGAAGCACTTGCACACAACATTTCATTTACTGACTTTACTATTGCTCCGATTATGGATGCAAGAAGAGGTCAGGTTTATAACTCACTTTATAAGTATGATGGCGAAAAACTCGTGGAAGTGGTTTCTCCTCGTGCACTTTCTGTTGAGGAATTGTGCGAAGAGATTTCTGAAAAGACAATTTTTGTCGGTGACGGAGTTTTTGCATATAAAGAAAAGATTAAAGAAATTCTTGGCGACAAGGCTCTTTTTGCCACTGCGCAAAATATGCTTCAGCGTGCAGGCAGTGTAGCCTATGCAGCGCAGAGCATTTCTCCTGTTGATGCGGAGGAGCTTACGGCAGTTTATTTAAGAAAGCCTCAGGCTGAACGCGAGCGCGAAGAAAAAGAAAGGATATGAACTTATGAAAATTGCAATGGCAGCTGACCACGGTGGTTACGAACTCAAAAACATACTCAAGGACTATCTTACCCAAAAAGGTCACGAGATTACAAACCTTGGAACAGATTCTCCCGATAGTGTTGATTATCCCGATTACGCAAAGGCTTGTTGCGAAGAAGTAATCGCAAACAGAGCTGACTTCGGTATCCTTGTATGCGGTAGCGGTGTTGGTATATCTATCGCTGCAAACAAGATTGACGGTATCCGTTGTGCTCTTTGTCCTTCGAAGGAGATTGCACCTCTTACCAAGCAGCATAACAATGCAAATGTAATTGCACTCGGCGGCAGATTTACTGCTCCTGACGAAGCAAAGGCAATTGTTGATGCATATATGGCAGCAGAGTATGAAGGTGGCAGACATCAAGGCAGAATTGATAAAATCACTGCACTTGAAAAATAAACCTTATAGGATTAACATTAAATTTTAGGAGGGATTTTAATGCGTTGTCCGTTTTGCGGCCACGATGACAGCAAGGTTATAGACTCTCGCCCCACAGATGAAGGTGTGGCAATCAGAAGAAGACGAGAATGTATAAAATGTGCTCAGAGATTCACAACTTACGAAAAGGTAGAAAGTCTGCCTATTATTGTTATCAAAAAGGACAAAAACCGCGAACTGTTCAGTCGTGAAAAGCTTCTTGCAGGTCTTACACGCGCTTGCGAAAAGCGTCCCGTTGAAACAAACACTCTTGACCGTCTTGTAGACAAGATTGAGTCAGATTTACAAAACACATTAAAACGCGAAGTTTCCAGCAAGGAAATCGGTGAAAAAGTTATGGAAGGTCTCCGTGAAATTGACGAGGTTGCTTACGTTCGTTTTGCATCAGTTTACCGTCAGTTCAAGGATGTAACCACATTCATCAACGAAATCAATAAACTTCTCACCGACAAAAACTAAAATTTAAGGAGTTTACTAAAATGGCTATCAAATATTATGACGTGCAGCCTTTTTCATCTCTCCGCGAGATGCTTGACCTTGCTAAAAATGAGTCAGGCGAAAAGATTGCATATATGTTCAAAAACAAGGCAAAGGAAGTTTGTCAGAAAACTTACAGCGAATTTTATGAAGATGTTTATTCACTCGGCACAGCACTTGCTGATATGGGTGTTTCCAAAACTCACGTTGCTTGCATCGGTGAAAACAGCTACAAATGGATTAACACATACCTTACAACACTTCTTTCAGATAACGTGTTCGTAGGTATTGACAAAGAACTTCCTGAAAGCGATTATCTCCACGTTATGACAGACAGCGATTCTTCTGTTCTTTTCTATCAGGGCAAATTTGAAGAATCTCTCAAGGCTAACCGCGAAACTCTTTCAAACATCAAGTATTTCATCGGTTTTGACCGCGAAGAAAACGATGGAGAATTCCTTTCATTCGACCTTCTTCTTGAAAAAGGTCGCGAACTCTATAAGGGTGGAAACACTTCTTATATTGATATGAGAAACGACCTTGAAGCTATGAAGATGCTCGTTTATACATCAGGCACAACAGGTCTTTCAAAGGGCGTTATGCTTTGCGAAAGAAACCTTGTTTCTCTTATTTATCACGGACTTCGTACCGCAACAATTTACACAAAGTGTCTTTCAATTCTTCCGTATCATCATACATACGAAGCAGTTTGCGGTATCCTTGTAGGTATCCATCACAGAGTTACGCTCTGCATCAACGAAAGCCTTCGTGCAATTGCAAAGAACCTTCAGCTTTACAAGCCAGACTATATGTTCGTCGTTCCTGCTGTTGCTCTTGCACTTCATAAGAATGTTCTTAAGAACGCAGAAAAGCAGGGCAAACTCAAGCTTATGCTTACAATGATGAAGGTAAGTAACGCTCTTCGTAAGGTTGGTATTGACCTTCGCAGAAAGCTTTTTGCTTCTGTTCACGAAGGACTTGGCGGAAATCTCCTTGAGGTTGTTTGCGGTGGTGCTCCTATTCCGATTGATACTGCTTACTTCTTTGATGCTATCGGCATTATGATTCTTAATGGTTACGGTATTACAGAATGTTCACCCCTTGTAAGTGTTAACAATCCTCACGACAGCGACTTCCGTACAGTTGGTTATCCTCTTCCCTGCATTGATTTAAAGGTTGATGACGCTGACAGCGATGGCATCGGTGAAATCTGTGTTAAGGGTGACATCGTAATGCTTGGCTATTACAAGAAGCCCGAACAGACTGCTGAAGTTATTGTGGATGATTGGTTCCATACAGGCGACTATGGTTATGTTAACAAAAAAGGTCAGCTTGTTATCACAGGCAGAAAGAAGAACATCATCGTTCTTGATAACGGTAAGAACATCTATCCAGAAGAAATTGAAAAATACATCTACACACTTCCTTATGTTAAGGACGCAGTTGTATATGATTCAAAGGATGGCGACAAGCTTATCCTCTGCGCTGAAATTTATCCTGACCCCGAACTTATGGGTGATGCAGATGTAAACGCAGATGTATGCAATGTTCTTGCATCACTTCCCTCTTACAAGCAGATTACAAAGATTGTAATGCGTGATACTGAATTCCCCAAGAACGCATCACAGAAAATCGTAAGAGGCAAAATTGAAAAGAAATAATTCTGCCATATAACGAAAAGCTCATCTGCAAGGTCGGGTAATACGCCAGTATTATCCGACCTTATTCTATTAACACTTCTTTAATTATATGAAGTCATAATGCTATTATAATTTTACGGATACTGAGTGCTTAGTTTTGATTCTGCAGTTCTTTTTTCATTCCTCCTTACATATATTTATCGTGACAAAGGAGGAATTTTTATGCAGACAGAATATCCATATTCAGGAGGATTTGTTATATCGCCTCTTTGCGTGCCAGACGGCATACATAAAAAAACTAAACCCGTTAAGAAAAAAATATCTTTTCAGGTTTTTTCCAAAATTAAATATGAGCTTTTTGAATATTCACATATTTTTACAAAAAGTGCGGTAAAAAGCATACTTTCTGCAACTGTTGCCGTGTGTACTGTTTTGGGGTTTTGCAGTTTCTTTACCATTGGAACGGCAATCTACTGCGGAGATAAACCCGTGGCATACGCAAGCGGAGAAGATGCATATTATTCTGCCCTTTCACTGGCCGAAAATGAAGCAGCAAATTATGGTAAGGATATGGTAACTTTTAAAATCCATCCCGCTATTGTTTTAAGAAACCACATCAGCAAAGGTAACGCCCTGTGTAACGAGCTTCTGCTTGCATCACCATCCTTTTCCGATGCTTGCACACTTTACAGCGGAAGCACCCCCGTTTTCAGCGCTGAAAATGAAACTATCGCACGTGAAGTCATTTCGGATTATATATCCGACTATTCAATGGACGGACGGGTTTCGCCGCTTGACGATATTTCCTACAAAAATGCGGTCATTCCTACCGAAAATATTTCGGGTACTGACGAATGTCGTAAAATTCTTGAAGAAAATTCCGTCATCAAGGTTGTCAGTACTGTAAACACACTCAGCGAGCAGGCTATTCCGTTTGAAACAGAAACAAAAAACGACCCTGATATGTATATAGGTGACAGTATAACTGAAAGAGAAGGTGTTGAAGGCTCGTTAGCACTCACAAGCGAAGTTATTTATGAAAATGGCACAGTAAAATCAAGCAGGGTTTTAAACGAAAGCGTCACCCAACCACCTGTATCCCGCGTAGTGAGAATAGGGACAAAGGCAAAAGACGTTCTTGTTGAAGGACTTTATGAACCACTGCAAGGGCGTGTTTCGTCTGAATTCGGAAAGCGCTGGGGACGCAATCACGAGGGAATTGATATTGCAGTTCCCGTCGGCACACCCGTAAAAGCTGCCGAGGGCGGAACTGTGATATTTTGCGGAGATGGTGGTGGTTATGGAAATTTCGTAAAAATTGACCACGGCAACGGAGTTGTTACTGCGTATGCTCACCTGAGTGAAATCACAGTTACAAAAGGTCAGGTTGTCAGTGCAAATACGCAGATCGCCCTTAGTGGAAACACAGGAAGGTCAACAGGCCCACACCTTCATTTTGAAGTTATAAAAGACGGTGTTCCCTTGAACCCCCGTGACCATATGAAAAAGAAATAGGGGTATTTTTACCCCTATTTTTTTACCCCTATTTCTTTTCGTCAGGAATATAAAGCCTGCCCGTTTTTTTATCTATACAGACAACTGCATATCCGTTTCTTATAATTTTTGATTCCCCTAAAAATCCAAACGGATTTTCCTCATCGCTATACCGAAGTGCAAGTGCGCTTCCCTCTTCGCTTTCACCTATAAAGTAGTGTCGGTTTTTCTTGTAATTTTCATATATACTTTTATTGCTCAATATGAAACGCAGATGTGCATTTGCTTTTGAAAATGACTTTCCGGTAATTTTCTGCCAGCTAAAGCCCATACTATCAAACGGGATTTCTTCCATTTCTTCATAGTGCTCCCCGTAATGACCTACAAGCATTTGCCGTCCGCTTTGTGTGATAAGTATTCCGTTGTGATTTTGCGTGTTTATTATTTTGTGCAGCTTTCCGTCAACGATATTTCCTATCGGCACAGCTTCGCCACCGATAAGCCATGCTTTAAGGCTACCGCTGATGTTACTTGTTCTTATCATAACCTCGCTATCAGTTACGATTGCACTGCCTTTTCCTGTTTCGGCAAGCGGAATAAGATTTATTTCTTTTCTCATTTTCAAACACCCTTTCTACCAAAATATTATGGAAGAAAAAAGGAAATTATGAATTAAAATAAAATTTTTAATACTAATGGTTGAAAAATATTCCATATATGATATAATGTAATTTGTGTTTTTTAATTACAATTTTTAGGAGGTAATATATATGTCAATCAAACCACTTGGCGACAGAGTCGTTATCAAAATGGTTGAAACTGAAGAAACAACAAAGAGCGGTATCGTTCTTCCCGGCAGTGCAAAGGAAAAGCCTCAGTATGCAGAGGTTGTTGCAGTAGGTCCCGGCGGTGTTGTTGACGGTAAGGAAATCGTTATGGAAGTTAAGGTTGGCGACAAGGTACTTCTTTCAAAATATGCAGGTACCGAAGTTAAGCTTGACGGTCAGGAATACACAATTCTTCGTCAGAACGAAATTCTTGCTAAATTAGATTAATTAAGGAGTGATTTATAATGGCAAAGGACATTTTATTCGGTGAAGAAGCGCGCAAGGCGCTTGAAAGCGGCGTTAATCAGCTCGCTGATACAGTTAAGGTAACACTCGGACCCAAAGGCAGAAATGTCGTCCTTGAAAAGAAGTTCGGCGGTCCCCTCATCACAAACGACGGTGTTACAATCGCAAAGGAAATCGAACTTGAAAACCCCTTTGAAAATATGGGTGCACAGCTCGTACGCGAGGTTGCTACAAAGACAAACGATGTAGCAGGTGACGGTACTACAACCGCTACTCTTCTTGCACAGGCACTCGTTCGCGAAGGTCTTAAGAATGTAGCTGCAGGTGCTAATCCCATGGTTCTCCGCCGTGGTATCCAGAAGGCTGTTGACTGTGCAGTAGATTGCATAGTTAAGAGCGCAAAGAAAGTTAACGGTAAGGAAGACATCGCTCGCGTTGCTTCAATTTCTGCAGGCGACGAAAAAATCGGTGCTCTTATCGCTGACGCTATGGAAAAGGTTTCAAACGATGGTGTTATCACTATTGAAGAAGGTAAAACTGCTGAAACATACAGCGAAGTTGTTGAAGGTATGCAGTTTGACCGCGGTTACCTCTCTCCCTATATGGTAACTGATACAGAAAAGATGGAAGCAGTTCTTGACGATCCTTTCATCCTTATCTCAGATAAGAAGATTACAAACATTCAGGACATTCTTCCCATCCTTGAACAGATTGTTCAGCAGGGTAAGAAACTCCTTATTATCGCTGAAGATATTGAAGGCGAAGCTCTTACAACACTTATCGTTAATAAGCTCCGCGGAACATTTACTTGCGTAGCAGTTAAGGCTCCCGGCTTCGGCGACAGAAGAAAGGCTATGCTTCAGGATATTGCTATCCTTACAGGCGGTACAGTAATCAGCGATGAACTTGGTCTTGACCTTAAGGATGCTGACTTCACACAGCTTGGTCGTTGCCGTCAGGCAAAGATTCTCAAGGAAGCAACAATTCTTGTAGACGGTATGGGCGATACACAGGCCATCCGCGACCGTGTAGGTCAGATTAAGAGTGAAATCGAAACTACTACAAGCGAATTTGATCGTGAAAAGCTTCAGGAAAGACTTGCAAAGCTTGCAGGCGGTGTTGCAGTAATCAAGGTTGGTGCTGCTACTGAAACAGAAATGAAGGAAATGAAGCTTCGTATTGAAGATGCTCTTGCAGCTACAAGAGCGGCTGTTGAAGAAGGTATCGTTGCAGGTGGTGGCACAAGCTACATCGCAGCTACTGCTTGTGTGAAGGAACTTGTTGAAAATCTTTCAGGCGATGAAAAGACAGGTGCATCAATCGTTCTTCGCGGTATTGAAGAACCTGTTAAGCAGATTTGTGCAAACGCAGGTGTTGAAGGTGCAGTTGTTGTTGAAAAGATTAAGACAGGTAAAAAGGGTATCGGCTACAACGCACTTACTGACGAGTATGTTGATATGATGAAGGCAGGTATTGTTGACCCCGTAAAGGTTACAAGAAGTGCACTTCAGAACGCAGCAAGCGTTGCAAGCATGGTTCTTACAACTGAAAGTATTGTTGCTGATAAGCCTCAGGAAGATAATGGCGCTGTAGCAGCTCAGGCGGCAGCTATGGGCGGCGGAATGTATTAATTCTTGACGGTTTCTGATTCAGCGCAGATCACTTTAAGGCAAACAACTATATAAAAGTGCTTGGAATTGAAATAGTTTATTATTTTAATTCTCACTCATATTGTTTTTGGTAGGGATTCGTGAAAACGAATCCCTATTTTTATGCCTTAAAGTTATCGGCAAACTTCACCCGCGGAGTATCTATATACACCTACGGGCGAAGTTTGTCAATTCTGCATCTGAATCAGTTCACCTTCTCGTCGGTTTCTGATTCAGCGCAGATCACAATTTCAAAAATCAAAACGAGTGTATCAAATGATACACTCGTTTTTTATTCCGAATATTAGTGTTTAAATGGTTTTAATGGGAAACAAATTTATCAATATGGTACTTTGTTACTTCTCCACCATAGGTCCATGCGCTGTATGGAGTATGTAGAACTTTGTTAATGAAACTGCAATATTCGTTATATTCAACGCTCTCATCTAAAGCATCCGCTATTTTAAGAAACCCATTATCACTTTTTATATAAAATTCATCCAGTTTCATACGCTGTAGCCAAAACAATATTTCCTCATAACTATGTGCGTTAAAACTGATATTTAAGCATCTTAAAGAAACTATCAGCACTTCTCTCCATGTTGCATTAGAATCCAAATCAAACACGATTTTTTCATTTTCATAATATTTTCCGGTAAACAGGCCATAATTTAATGCAAAACTTGCGGCTTTAAAGTCTGAACTTTCTTTTTCAACATCAGCAAAATCAACCTGTGCAAAATCGTATTCTGCATAGGTGCCATCAGCAATATTAACAAAAGTGTATAGCATTGTGCGCCGAGTAACATAACTTTCATGAGAATCTGCAAAAAGGTTTAATGATTCGACAAATTCTACATCATCTTGAATTTGTAAATCCGAATAATTTGCAAAACAAGTAATGTTCATCAAACACAAAATCAAAAGTGTTATCGCAATTTTTTTAATTTTTTTCACATGCCACTCCTCCTCTCAAGACAATACAATCCTTCTCTTGTGATTTTTTATTCCAATATTCCGTATTTAAGTTTTATTCGTTCAAGTTTTTCTATCATCGCGTTGGCGCAGACAAAAAGGAATATTGCTGTTGACACGCTATGTATCACATTGAATGCGACGCCTGTCGCAAGCACTGACAGTATATAATCCCATGTCGGTGTTGACATATATGAAAGAAAACTCATATCGGCAACGGGACCATAAATACAAAACACCGCAATCATACCGAAAAGTGATATTCCGATACGTGTTTTTCGCACCTTGGGATTATAGAAAACAAGCCCTGCCAGAAAGCCCACCATTGCAAGAGCAAACATCTGCCACGGAGTCCACGGCCCCTGACCAAAATAAAAATTTGACACAAATGCACTTATCGCACCTGTCAGGAATCCGCTTTCTGCACCAAAACAAATTCCCGTTATTATGATTATTGCGGCAAGGGGTTTAAACTGCGGAAACGCCACAAAAGCAATTCTGCCCGCAACACCGATTGCACACAATATACTTATCACCACTATTTCGCGTGTTGATGGTTCGCGCTTTTCAAAAGAAAGTATAAACGGAATCATCGCCTCTATTATAAGAAGAAGTGATATGAAATAGTACTTCTTGTCATCAAATGCGTATATGCCGAGAAGCACCGTAAGAGGCATCAGCAAAAAAAGCGTCAACGCACCGAAAAGGAGTCCGCGGTTTTTATTTCTCGTTTTTTCAGGCGGAAGAGTCGGCGGAGTTCCTTTCTTGTCTTTTTTTATTTCAGGCGGAGTTTCTTTCTCCTTAACCTCTTCACCACCGCAAGACCTTATAATATCCTCTGTTATGACGCAGTTTTCAAGAATACCGCGTGACATACGGTTTGCGGCAGTTGTGTAAAAACTTTTCCCACTGAAAAACTCAAACGGAGTTCCCTCGCTTACGATACCACCGTCAAAAAACATTGCACATCGGTCGGCAAATTTTGCACAGAACTCAACATCGTGTGACACCATTATTATCGTAACGCCATCTTCTTTGAGCGATTTTAAAATCCCTGCAAGTTTTTTCTTGAAGTGTGCATCCATACCTTTTGTAGGCTCATCAAGAAGCAAAATATCAGGTTTTGCAAGAAGCACCTTTGCAAGTGCTGCTCGTTGCATTTCTCCACCTGACAAATCGTAAGGATGACGCGTTAAAAGACGTTCAAGTCTGCAAAGTGACACTATATTTTCAAAGAGCGCCTCGTCGTTTTCACGGAGCATACTGCGTATATCCTTCTCCACAGTTTTCCCTGTAAAGAGTGTCTGGGGATTTTGCGGTAAAAGTGCCACCGAGGTATTTTCGCCCTCTATCGTGATTTTTCCGCGATGGGGTTTATTTATTTTGCAAAGGAGCGAAAGTGCCGTTGTTTTACCGCTTCCGTTTCCGCCGAGAATTGCGTACATCTCGCCTTTTTTTACTTCAAGGCTCAACGCTTTTAAAACATCGGCAGAATTCCTTTCGTAACGGAAATACACATCCTCAATTTTAACGGCGGTTTTGCTACCAGCTGTTTTTTCTTCCCTTTTAATTTCTTTTTTTGTGTGTGTTTCGAGGAAGTTTTCAAGGTAACTTCTGCCCTCTCGAACAGTAACGGGCGATGCACCACCGTTTTCAAGCGATGCAAAAACGCGCATTGCCGAAGGCATTGCTTCAAGCATAGTGCTACGCTCTTTTTTGAGAATCTGTGCCGCATCGGACGGCTTTCCGCAGAAGGTTATTTTACCCTCATCAAGAACTACCATTCTGTCTGCAAAAGCAAGTGCTTCCTCAAGGCGATGTTCGGACATAATAATCGTCACACCAAGTTCACGGTTAATCTTATGTACTGCATCCAAAAGCTCCTGCGATGCAATCGGGTCAAGCTGACTTGTCGGTTCGTCAAGGATGAGAACGCTCGGTTGCATAACCATAACTGAAGCAAGGTTTAAAAGCTGTTTCTGACCGCCTGAAAGGTCGGTTGTTTTCTTGTAAAACCAATCTTCAATACCGAAAAATGATGCCATTTCGCATACGCGAGCACGAATTTCGGGAGTTTTCATACCAAGACTTTCAAGACCGAATGCAAGCTCGTGCCATACCTTATCAGTTACAATCTGATTTTCGGGCGACTGCATTACAAAGCCTATTTTTCTGGTCTGCTCTTCCGTAGTCAGGAAAGAAACTTCATTTCCTTCAAAAAGGATTTCACCGCTTCTTTCTCCGTTGGGCGACAAAACGGGTTTTAACAGTCTTAAAAGCGTAGATTTTCCGCATCCTGACGCCCCGCAAACGACCATAAATTCGCCTTTTTCTACTGAAAGGTCTATTCCGCAGAGAGCGTCACGGCTTGAAGTCGGATATTTAAATGTCAGGTTTTTTATTTTATAGCTTTCCATCTTATCGCCTCCCTTACTTCTATAATTATGGGGGTTATGCATAAAAGCAGATATGCAATATGTACCACGATTGATATTTTTCCGATTGTAAAAACGGGGAAATATGTATACAAAAGCATCCCGCTGACGCTTCCCCATATTACCACAGAAAACATTACTGCCATCCACATCAGCGCAAGTGCGTCGCGTTTTTCAAATCTGAAAATACTGTACGCCGTTCTGCCTGAAAGTCCATAGCCACGGCTTTTCATACTGTCGGCAGTTTCAATGGAACTTTCAAGCGACCATGTAACCAGAATTGAAAGTATTTTTATTGCACTTTTAAGCCTTGTTATCAGACTTCCTTCCGACATATTTACGCCAAGTGTTTTCTGCACGGTGTGGATTTCTTTAAGTCTTGACAAAAATGTCGGTACAAACCGCAAGGTCATTGAAATCACAAGCGAAAGTGACGGGATGATTTTCCCGAAAAGATATATGAATTTATCACTTGTCATAACTTCGTTATACGATGAAAAATGTATTATGACCGATGCAAGCATTACCGCTGCCGCTATTCCGTAATAAATTGATTCTGCGGTAAGCGGATTCCCTGTCCACAGATAGGTCAGGACGGTTGCGCCCTCGTGACTGTAAAGAGGGTTTATAATAGCTCCTAAAAGCATTACGGGGATTGCTGCAAAAATGCTTATGGCAGCGGCCTTTCGTCCTTTAAGCACAGCCTTGTATAAGATTGCACAAAATAGCGAAATTCCCAGTGATACGGGGTGCATCAGGAACATTGAAAGCCCTATCACAAAAAGGAAATATATGAAATTTACTATCGGGTGATATTTTTTAAACTCGTCCATGATACACCTCCTTTATAATTATTCTAAATCTTTTCCCAATTCACAGGTATACAGCCACTCTATACGATCGCCGTCTTTAAGAGCATACAATGAGCAACCATAATTGGGTTTCCAACCATTGACGCGGTAAATCCATCCCGAAAGCTCTCCGCAATCAAACTCGTATAAGTTATGTATTCCCTCGATATATGCCGAATCATACATCGGGGTATCTACATACTCCATATGAATTGAATTCAGCCTTGTTTCCCGCAGAAGAACATCGAACACGCTTTCTCCGTCCTGAAATACAACTCTTTTTTCTGCAAGAATAACACCGTCCTTAGGGACAAGCGTCCATTTTGATTCTTCAAGCATATCAAGGTTTTCAAGTAATGTATCGCACCTAATTGTCAGGGTGCAACTTAGTTCCTTCTTGTCTGTTTTGTCAGCTGAAGGATTGTCGGCTGCAATTTTCTCTTTTTCGGGTTGCGGTGGTTCTTCATTTTTTTCAAAAAAGACTTTAAGGTCACCACTTTCTACCTTCTGAGGTCTTGCTTCTACAGGCTTGGATACATCGGTTTTTTCTGCTGTTTCAGTAACGACTTCATCCTTTACTACTGCTATTTCAGGAATAACATCTGTTTTTTCTTCCTCGTGCAATTCTTTTTCTTCGGTCACCTTAACGGCAGTTTCCTCTTTTTCTTCGGAAGTAGGCTCGGCTTCTTCTATAGCAGGCTCTTCGTTGATTTTTGTATCAAGAGGCATACTCTGAACAACCTTTTCTTTTTCCGACTTTTTTTCTGTCACATTATTCCCGCCAAATGAAAAAGCCAATGCAAGAACAAGCAGAATCACAGCAATGAATACTATTTTCTTTTTATTACTTTTAAGAAACCTCAACTTCTTCCCAACCTTTCAAGCAGATTATATACCATTTGTGCAATTTCTGCTCTTTTCACTTCTTTTTGGGGTAAAATTGCAGATCCCTCCTCCTTTATTATACCTTCGCTGATACAAAATGCAAGTGATTTTGTCGCCCAATCGGATGCTTTTTCATTGTCAGTATATACCGAAAGAATATCGTTTGCTTCCGATGAACTTGCATTTTCAGCCAGGCCAAGATAAGTTGCCGCACGCGAAAGCATAACGGCGGATTCCTGCCTTGTGATTGTGCCGTGTGGGTTGAATTTTTCCTCACCAACACCATTTATTATTCTGCAATCATACGCACCGCCTACATACCCGTAAAACCAATCTTCTTCTCTTACATCGCTAAAAGCAGAAGTGTTTTTTAATTCCAACCCCAACGCTTTTACTATAATCGTAGCAAATTCTGCGCGGGTCATTGTATTGTCAGGGTCAAAGGAGCTATCGCTTTTTCCGTTTACGATGCCTTTTTTTACAAGCACTTTTATAGCAGTTTCATTTTCATGTCCTTTTATATCGCTGAAGTTGATTTCTCTGCTCATATCAAAAAGGTCGGACATATCATTCTGAAATCTGTAAAGTGAAACAAGGCTGTAAAACGCCTGCTCGGTAGCCATCTGATTGACATTTCCGCTGTTATCGTGCATAAATCCTTCTCCGTTGCGATAGGTAAGAAGTTTATCAAGAACCGTTTTCCCGTTTTTTACAAAACGTGTATCATTGATATTTATTCCAAGACTACACATCGCACAAATCACCTGTGCCACGCTTTCAGATGTTTCAGAATTCCTGAATCCACCATCGTCCTGCTGAATATTTGAGAGCATACTGACTGCTTTTTCGGTTGCACGACGCACCTCATCACGATGAGTATACGAAGAAAGTGCAATGAGCGCCATAGCCGTTACATCAACATCGCTCTGAACCGCACTTTTCTGGAGCGCCCATCCGCCATCCTCTTTTTGCAAGTCAAGAATATATTGCAGATACATTTCTCTCGTCGCCTGAATTTTAGCATCGGGATTTTGAGGTATTTCGTAATTTTTACTGTCAAGAGCAATAAGTGCCCATATCGCACCATTTATCCCCTGCAATATTGTTTTTTCGTAATCTCCGAGAGGAATCAGGAGATTATATCCCGAGACATTTTCAGGGTTTTTACCGATTGCGGTAAGTGCAAGGATAACCCTTGAATACTCGGTGTATTTACGGGTATGTAATACCCCGTTTTTTTCATTTATGTATTTTTTCGCATTTTCATAATATTTTCCGTAGTATTCCTGCGAAACTTCTGCATTACTTCGAGCAAGACCTATTACCGCCCATTCTCCGCCTATAGATGCTACCTGCGGGTCGGTCACTGTCTTTTTGATATAGTCTGCTGTAGAAGATATAAGTCCGCTTAGTTCAAACTCTGCCATACCCTCCGTAAAAAATCCAATCGACAATATTAAAGATAGAAATAATGCTGTTATTTTTTTCATTTTAATCTCCTTGTTTATTTCAGGACGCTCTCGCAAAAACGCATAAGAATTGTTGCAACCTGAGCGCGTGTTGCCGGATTTTTAGGAGAAAGTGCAACTGCGCTTGTTCCATTTATAATATTTCGGTCACTTGCCCATTTGATTGCGTCTTTTGCCCACTCACTTACTTCATTTGCATCTTCAAATATATCAATGTCTGTATTTGCACTTACATCGTATCCCTGCATTTTTGCGAAGCGATAGACTATAACTGCCATCTGCTCACGCGACACATCACTGTCGGGGGCAAATTCCGTTTCGCTTATTCCGTTTACGATGTCGCATTCAGATGCCCACGCAATTGCGTCTGAATACCATTCTCCCGCAGGAACATCCGCAAAGTTGTGATTTACTGAATTCTTATCGGGATTTGCAATTCTGTAAAGAACAGTTACAAGCATTGCTCGTGACATTTTACTTTCAGGTTCAAATCCCTTTCCGGTTCCCTGCATAAGATTATTTTCAAACACATACTTTACCGCTTCATAATGCCAGTCATCCTTTTTCACATCGGCAAAAATATTTTCGTTGAAAGTTTCCTTTTCGGGTTCTTTTTCAGGTTCGTTCTCAGGTTCGTTCTCAACTTTCTGAGTCTTATTTGATGTCCCCGTCGTACCAAAATAGGTGTCATCGCCTATATCCGCACCAAGCTGACAAGTATACTGCCACTTTATTACATCGCCGTTTGCTACTTCAAAATCGGATGCGCCATATTTAATAAAGGTTTTGTTGAGAGTAATCATCCAGCCACTGCCGCTACCTGCATCAAATTCTCCGAAAGATTCATAGTCTATACCTTTGTGCGCAAAATCACCGATTGACGAAAGGTAGAAGCCATTCTTTGTCGTGCCCGTATACTGATAGGTGAATTCCTTTGCATCAAGCAGGCGAAGTGTTACATCTGCAACAGTATCCCCTGCTTTAAAAGGTACCTGTGTTGAGGAAATTATTGTTCCGAGTGCGTTGGGGTAACTTATGTTTTCTTCGCCTTCTACACGCTTGCCCTTGTCAACAAAGCTGATTTTAACATAACCAGCAATTTCAGCATCTTCAATGTCAAATTCAAGCGAAGGTCTGGAGGATGACGTGCTTTTTTCCTTAACGGTCAATGTAATAATGTGTGAATCGCTATCCGTTTTTCCGTCGTTTGCAGTAAATACGATTGCATATGTGCCAGTAGCATCAGGCGTAAAGGTATAATATTCATCTATCTGCGAGATATCGCCTTCTCCCACCTTTGCGGTATAGGTCATTGCATCTTTGTCACGGTCGGTGAAGATTTTTGTCATACTGATTGCATATGTTCCGCCGAGATTAAGCGTTGCAGTTTTGGGTGCGGTTTCACGGATAAAAGGTGCTGTGTTATCACTTGGAAGCATTCCGATACTTACCGTAATATCGGGAAGCATACTGCGGGTAGAAAACGTAGTTTTAGTATCTCTTGTATTGCCGCCACCATCGGGAATGTTTCGATGACTATTAGTATCATCGGAAAAGCCTGCGACACCTATTACACCTACAGCGATATATCCGTCAGTGAGTGTGAATTCATTTTCTTCGCTATCTGACGGAATGGTAAATTCCATAGTGCTTCCATTTATCGCAAAATCGTACTGCCTTCCCTCACTACTGATTGTTTCTTCTTCAAAGCTGTAGCGAATGCGCACCTTGCTGTCGCCTTCTGTATTTCCGCTGTAACCGGGATTGAATGTTCCCGAAATCTTCGGAATGGGAGTATGTAATCCTACAAGTTTAAGGCTTATGGTATCTCCTGCTGCTACAGGTCGGTCGGGATTTGTAATGTTCTTAACGGAAAGTTCAATTTTATCTCCACGAACGATCTGATATGCTACTCCGCTATCGGTAGTAACGCGGATAATATTGTTACCTGACATAACAGGTGCAGTATAGAAGCCGTCAGTTTCTTCAAGGACTGTATAATTTTTACCCTTGTCAGAAGAAATTGCAACTTCTGTTATATTAGTATTTTCTGCGGTGGGAGAAAGTTTGATTTCTCCGCTTTCGCCAAAGAAGTATACTGTATCAAATTCACTGTCCCAAGGTTTGGAATTTGTTACGCTGTAAACCATACTTCCTGCACCGGTTTTGCACTCAATTCCAAAGTCAACATCGGGCACATTTTTACCTACTGTGATAACAAAAAGCCCTGTTCGTGCAGGATCGGTTGCGCCATAGAATCCGCTATAGGAGCTTCCTTCAATCATAATGGAATCGTATGTCACTTCTATAACTGCAACCCCCTCTCCTATAACGGTGAGAGTGCGCCAGTTACCGCTGCTGTTGGTCATCGGCTGATTTTCATAAGGAGCAAGTCTTACCACATCCGCGCCTGAAATTATATTAAAATTGAAATCAGGCTGAATTATGTTATTCATAGTCGTGTTATTTACAATTTCCCACGCTCTGTATGCCTTAAGAGTTTTTGTCTGTCCTACAGAAAGGGAAAGGTGGTTCTTTTGATTGATATTAAGAAGCAGGCTATCGTCTGCAACTGCTGAGGCATCAGATCCTGTCATTGCATAGTTGATTCTGTCTGTAGGAAGAGCATCTTCCTGGGTATGAAGAACTGTTTTAGAGTTTCTGGTAAGATATCCCGCTTTTGTAATCTTGCCATCCATTGATACACGGTAGCTGAGGCTTCCGTCGGCTGCAAAATAATGTGTTGTAGTGCCATCGGTATTATCTACCGAGGCAAGAGGCTCATATACTGTATGAATATGATAATTGCTTGCAAACTTAAACAGCTTTGCCTCTGCGCCTGTGGTGGTGATAATTGTTTTGGGATTCTTGTATGATACCTTAAGTGTAATAGTGTCCCTGTCCTCACTTAAATTAAGGGATTCGTTTGCAGAATTATATGTAGCTGTATCTGACGGGGTTGCAGTAAAAATGTATTCTTTTTCTGTTTCAAGCAAGAATTTATTTTCAACACCGCTTGCCTTGTGAGATTCGTAGGAAACGCTTACAGTTCCTGAAACTGCTCTGTCTCCAAGGTCAGTAATATTGGCATTTACTTTACACAGCTTTACTGTGCTTCCGCTTGTGGCAGGTATAGTCATACCTCCATATTGAGCATCGCGTACAGAAATTACAGAAATGTTTTCAGGGACAGAAACTGTATGGGATACATATCCGTCTGCCTCTTCGCCCGAAACTGATGTAAGGGTATTTCCGAGAATATCTGTTCCGCTTACATCATATCCGTCGGTGATATAAAATGCGGGGACTATGTCTGCGGGAAGCATAACCGTCATATCATAGGTTGAAGTTAAGTTTGTTACATTAAGCGTAACTGTGTAAGAGTCATCGCTTGTTTTCATACCATCATTTGCAAAAAACTGCAGAGTGTATGTTCCTCCTATAGATGGTGTGAAGCTGAAATTCGCATCAGCAGGAACAGCATCTTCTTCATTTATTTTTACGCTGTAGGTGAGCTTGTCGCCGTCTGCATCAGAGAATACTGAAGAAAGGTCAAGATTATATGTGCTTCCTGCAACAAGCTCTGCAGAAGATGTTGAAGCATGTCCGTCTGCAAGTGTTGGAATTTCATTTTCTATCGCATATTTTATTTTATATGTAGTGTAGCTGTTATTGACTGCTGTAGGGTTAGAATTATATAAATAGAACGTCAATTCAGCAGAGCCATTATTAAGAGTGGTTGTTTTAGCCGTAAACTTGTTATTTACTGCTTTGTCCGATGCAACTCCGCTCGCTCCCGTTTTTGTTGTAAGGAAAGGGAGCCCGCTATTTTGTGTGAGGTCAAAGTTTGCAGTTATAGTACTGTCAGCACCAAAACTGCGGGGGATAATTACAGATATTATTTTATCCTGAATTGATGCCGCAAGTCCCTCAATATTTTCTCCTTCAGAATTTGAGAACGTCACAAAGTTTACACTTCCGTTTGAAGTTTCAATACCAAGCCACGCACCACTTTCTATTTCAGCTATCTGCGCGGTTATGGTAACAACATCAGGGCAATCACCGCCAATTTCATTGGATGCAGAAAAAGTAAAGGTATATGTAAAGTCGGAGGCCAAGCGGTCTTAGGAA
>JAZNLD010000210.1:0-14858 GCA_045578925.1 Clostridia bacterium | reverse complement strand
TCCCGGATTCAGACAAGCGTTTTGCCGACGACTGCCAGTATCGTTTTGAAGTACCCGGTATCCAGGGCCCCAGCGTTATGAGAGCGCTTCTTGAAGAAGTTGACAGACTCGGCTTCTACATCCACCGCGTAACACAGACTAAAGGTATCTGGACACTTTCAGACGAAGATATCGAAGGTATGGTTGCACTCGCAAAAGAATATCAGGTAGAACTCGTACTTGCTGTTGGCCCTCGTGCTACAACAGATACAAGTGCATCTGTTAAGAGCCCCGAAGGTGTACGTATGGGTTACAGACTCCGTGGTCAGGATCAGGTAGTAAGAGCTATCGAAGATGTTCGTCGTGCAGCTCGCCTCGGTGCAAGAACATTCCTTATCTATGATGAAGGTTGTCTCTGGGCACTTGGTAAGGCTCGTGAAGCCGGTCTTCTTCCCGAAGATTGCAAATTCAAGATGTCAGCTCATTCAGGTCACGGTAACCCCTGCAGCGCAAAACTTCTTCAGGATATCGGTGCAGACTCATTCAACATCGTTCGTGACTATCAGCTTCAGCATCTTGCTGCAGTTCGTAGCGCAATTGACATTCCGATTGACTGTCATACAGAAAACCCCACATCTTCAGGTGGTTTCATCCGTCACTACGAAGTTCCCGAAATGATTCGTGTAGCTTCTCCCATCTACCTCAAGACAGGTGGCTCTGTTGCACAGACTCACAGCTGGGATTCTACAGAAGCAGACGCAAAGAAGCGTGCTAAGCAGGTTATGCTCGTTAAGCGTGTAATTGATTCTTACTATCCCGAGGCTACATACTCACCCAAGGGTTCAATCAAGCACTAAGTTAAAATTAGGGAATGTAAAAAAAGTCCAGACCGCAAAAGGCGATAATAATACAGCACAAAGCCGATTTGCAATTGTCAAAAATGTCTTGAATTGGTTGAAAAATCTCATTTTATTCGATTTTTCTTGTTGTTTTGATACCTTTTGCTACAAACAAACTTCGCCTCTCGTCGTACTTTAGTACGCCATCGGGCACTCCCTAAATACCTGTGCACAGGTATTTAGGGCTCAGTTTGTTCGTTCTGAAGCATTTTTTCCTATTCCCTGTGTTCCCAAAAATCTGAAAACAGAAAGGGATATAAAAATGGAAAGAAAGACAATAACAGCACCCTTCACCGATGAAGTTCTCAAAGAACTCAAGGTGGGCGACATTGTAAACGTATCAGGCATAATTTATGCAGGTCGTGACGCAGTGCTTCCCAAAATCGTTGATATGATAGAAAAAGATACACTTAAAGATACTGAAATAAACCTTCAGGGTAGTGTTATCTTCCACACTGCAGTAAGTCCCGCAGGTGTAGGACCCACTTCAAGCAATAAGCTTGAAATTGAAGGCACTATGCCCGAGCTTACAAAAGCAGGTATCAGAATGCACCTTGGTAAAGGCGCACTCAAAAAAGAAACAGTAGAAATGTTCAAAGAATACAATGCCGTTTATGCGGTTATCGCTCCCGTTACTGCTCTTCTTAACAGCAAGGTTAAGGCAAAGCGTTGCGTGGCACATCCCGAACTCGGTATGGAAGCATTCTATGAACTTCAGGTGGAAGAATTCCCCTGTATTATCGCAGCCGCACACGGCGAAAGTATGTTTTAAGGAGGTAGCGGTATGAATTTTAATTATGATGAAGTAGTTTCAAAGGTAGCAGATACTTTGGTTCGTGCAGGCTCTACCTTCAGTGAAGATAAGAAAGACGCTTATCGTCGCGCTATTGCATCGGAGGAACTTCCCCGTGCAAAATGGAACCTTGAGACAATTCTTGAAAACGCAGAGGTTGCTCAGTGTAACCGTAGCCCCTTGTGTGACGATACAGGTATTCCTCATGTGTTTATTGAGGTTGGCCCTAATCGTGCAGTAACAGGTGCGCTTCTCACTGCTATTCAGGATGGCGTTCGTGAAGGTCTTCGTACACTTCCCGGTCGTCCTATGGCTATTATGGGTAACGACAAGGAAAGAGTAGATATGAGTGGCGGTATCAGCCCCGACAGCGATGCACTTGATACAGCTCCCTTCCTCATCAAAGAGGTTGAGGAAGATGTGCTTCGTGTACATGTGCTTATGCTCGGTGGCGGTCCTGCTATCCGCGGTATAACTCACCGTGTGTTCCACAAACACAGTATGGATGTTGTTCTTGACGAAATCGTTAATCGTACAAAGGATGCTACAAAGCTCCTCGGTTGTACACCCTGCGCAGTTGCAGTTGGCGTAGGCCGTTCACAGTACGAAGCTACTGCTCTTATGATGGAAGCTATGGTTTACGGTGACTTCAACAAGCAGAGCGATATGGAAAAATATATTACTGATGAGGTTAATAAGACCGATGTTGGCCCTCTTGGCCTTAATGGTAAGACAACAGTTCTTGCAACATTTATGAAGATTGGCCCTCAGCGTGCAAGTGGTGTTCGTGTAGTTGCTATACGTCCCGGTTGCTGCTTTGAGCCCCGTATTGCAAGCGTGGAGCTTTAAGCACACGATAAAAGTTTAAGGCATACGAGACTCGACTTTCGTGTGCTTGTTAGGAGGTTATAAACAATGAGCAATGAATTCAAACCTATGAAATTCGGTTGTGGCAGATATGTTCAGGCTCCCGGTGCTCTTGAAATCGTCGGCAGAGAAGCTACAATGCTAAAAAGCAAGAAAGCTCTTATCGTCGGCGGTAAGAAGGCGCTTGATTCTACAGGTGCTAAAATGGAAAAGAGCCTCAAGGACGCAGGTGTAGAACCCGTGTTCTACACAATGACATCTGACTGTACATACGAAACCCTTGATTATCTTCAGAATACACTCATCCCGCAGGAAAATGCTGATCTTGTAATCGGTACTGGCGGTGGTAAAGTTATCGATATGGCTAAAGCAGCAGGTAAGTGCAGCGGACTTCCCGTTCTCAATGTTCCTTCATCTGTTGCAACATTCAACTGCTGGTCGGCTATGAGCGTTATGTACACTCCCGACCACAAGCCGATTGACAGAATCTGGCACCAGACTGAAATTGACGGTGTTATTCTTGATACTCAGGTACTTGCTGATGCTCCTGTTAAGCTTTTCGCTTCAGGTATGGCAGACGCTTTTGCAAAGTATATTGAAACAGGCTTTATGGATGAATCATACAATGTAAACAACACATCCGCAGGTATGTATACATCTAAAGTTATGGCAGGCACAACAAACGAAATTATCTTAAACCGTGGCGAAAAGGCATATCGTGACTGTATTGAACACAAGGTTACAGATGATTTTGACGCTTGCGTATTTGCTAATGTTGCTACAACTGCTATTGCAGCAGCTGTGAACTACGGTAACCACTCGCTTATTCAGAGCGGTAACGGTAAGGGTGCTACTTTTGCACACGCTCTATACTACGCTTGTAAGGCGAAGTATACAGAAGAAACAAGCAACTGGCTTCACGGTGAAATCGTAGGTCTTGGTTGTCAGGCATCAATGTATGCTTATGAACGCGGTGAATACGAGACAAAGAACTTCTCTCGTTTCATGAAGGCGATCGGTCAGCCTATGAGTCTTAAGGAACTTGGACTTGATACAAGTGACAAGGGACTTAAAGAACTTGTTGACTGCATGATGGTTGTATGGGGTAAGCGCCCCGAGGCGCATTGGCCCATCATCTATGATGCACTCCAGAAAATTAAAGGATAATAAGCGGGGGAGCGTGCTCCCCCTGACTTATAAAGGAGATTCGTGTATGAATTTATCGGATACTTTTATACATACACTTTATACATTGAAAGAGGGGCCTATCCCCGCCGAAGTAAAGGAGGAGGCAAGAAAATGCCTTCTTGACGAAATCGGTGCAATCCTTGTAGGTGCAAATCTTATCAGGGAGCGTCTTGATTCTTATCTTGATATGTTTTCAGGCGAAGATGCAACGGCAATCGGACTTGGGAAAAAGGCATCTCTTCAGAATGCGGCACTTGTAAATGGTATCAGCGGTCACACCTATGATTTTGATGACGGGCATCGTTTTTCAACCGTTCATCTCGGCTCTGCTATCATTCCTGCCGTTCTTGCAGTAGCAGAAAAAGAAAATCTTCCCATGGATGATGTTCTTCGCGGTATTATTATCGGCTATGAGGCGGCTATCCGTATGGGTAACTGCATTCAACCCGGTCATCGCGGACGCGGTTTTCACGCTTCGGGCACAGTAGGAACAATCGGTGCGGCTATTGGTGTTGCGGCTCTTCTTGATTTTGATAAGGAGCAGTTCAAATCCACCTTGTCGGCGTCTTGTACCAGTGCGGGCGGAATTCTTGAAATGCAGAAGGACAGCTCAACGATGAAGCCTTTCAATATCGGTCGTGCAACACACGACGGTGTTACTGCGGCACTCGTTGTAAAAGCAGGTTTTGTTGGCCCGATTGATCCGCTTGACGGAAGCTTCGGTTTCCTTAAAGCATACAGCGACACCTGTAAGAGTGAAGTGCTTTCTCTGGAAAACAACTCAAACTACAACATTTGCGGTTGCTACCACAAACCTTACGCTTCATGCAGACATACACATGGCGCAGTATATGCGGCAATCCGTGCTATGAGCGATAATAACATAGACTGGCGCGACATAAAAAAGATTGATGTAGATATGTACAGTCAGGGTATTAACGGCCACGACCATACAGATATTCCCAGCGTTGTAGAAGGGAAGATGTCTACACCTTACTGCATCGCGCTTGCACTTGTTACCGGTAAAATCGGTGTTGCATCTTTTACGGAAGAATCTATTAAAAATGACGACATCCTTGCACTTACCAAAAAAGTTACGGTTCGTGCAGACGAGGAAATGACATCCTGGGTACCTAAAAAACGCGCGGCAAGAATAACTATCATTCTTGAAAATGGAGAATCACATATGTTCCAGGCTGATTACGCATTCGGCGAGCCGGAACTTCCTATGTCAATTGACGATTTCTGCTCAAAAACTACCGAGCTTGCACTTGCTGCAGGCAGAAGCGAAGAGGAAGTTGAAAAAATCATAGATATGATTCTGAAATTTGACGGAAATGCCGCAGAACTTATGAAAATAATAGCTTAAAAATAAAATGAGGTGAAAAATATGGATCAGACACTTATTCGTAACCTTGTCAGTGCAGATGAAGAATACTTGCGCGACGAATCTAAAAAAGTTGGTCACGCAGAAACTATTTCTTTCCCCGAAACTCATGAGCAGGTTTGTGACATTATGTCACAACTCTATGAAACAGGAACTCCTGTTACAATTCAGGGTAGCCGTACAGGTCTTGCTTCAGCAGCAGTGCCTTTCGGCGGTCATGTACTGAACACATCAAGAATGGATAAGGTGCTCGGCATGCGTGAGGAAGATGGAAAGTTCTTCATTACACTGCAGCCCGGCGTAATCCTTCAGAAATTAAATAAAGCAATCGCTGCTCGAGCTTTTGATACAAGTGCATGGGATGAAGCTTCAAAGGAAGCTTTCGCAGCATTCGGCAAAGCTCCTGTGCAGATGTTTACTCCTGACCCCACAGAAAGCACCGCCGCTATCGGTGGTATGGTAGCTTGTAATGCATCAGGTGCGCGCAGTTACCACTATGGTGCAACCCGTGGTCATATTCAGGCGATTCGCGGTGTGCTTGCAAACGGTCAGACAATCAAAATCCGCAGAGGCGAAATCTTTGCAAAGGGACTCAGTCTCACTATCCCTACAGAACAGGGCGAAGAAATCAATGTAGCTCTTCCGACCTACAAGATGCCCAACTGTAAAAATGCATCGGGTTACTACTGTGCTCCTGATATGGATGCAATAGACCTCTTCATCGGTAGCGACGGTACACTTGCAGTATTGACAGAAATTGAAATTTCTCTTATGCCCGTATCAGCTCTTTCATGGGGCGTTACCTGTTTCTTCCCCAAGGAAGCACAGGCGGCAAAATATACGAAACTTGCAAGACAGATTGAAAATGGCATCGTAGCCATTGAATACTTTGATAACTGTGCACTTGACATTCTTCGCAAACAGAAGGCGGAAAATACTGCATTTGCAGGACTTCCTTTCCTTCCTGACGAATACGGTTGTGCAGTATTCTCTGAACTTCATTGTGATTCAGAAGAACAGGCTTATGAACTCTTGCAGTCACTCGGTGCATACTGCGAAGAGGCAGGCGGAAACCCCGAAATGACTTGGGTTGCTACAAGTGACAGCGACCGCGATATGCTTCATTTCTTCCGCCATGCAGTTCCCGAAAGCGTAAATATGCAGGTAGAACGCACAAAGCATGCATATCCCGAGGTTACAAAGGTTGGCGGTGACCTTGCAGTTCCCGACGAATACTTTGATAAACTTCTCGGAATCTATGAAACTACACTTAATGAAGAAGGTCTTCTTCACGCAGCATGGGGCCACATAGGAGACAACCATATCCACGTAAACATTCTTCCTCGTGATATGGAAGAATACAGCCGTGGTAAGGCACTCCTTGCCAAATGGGCAGGCGAAGTTTCACGCATGGGCGGTGCTGTTAGTGCTGAACACGGCGTAGGAAAGCTTAAAGCTCCTTTCCTTGAAGTTATGTACGGAAAGGAACACATAAAAGAAATGGCTGCACTCAAGGCCGTATTTGACCCCAAATATATGCTCGGTCGCGGTAACCTTTTTGCGCCTGAAGAAGGGGAGGTAAAATAAATGAAAATAATCGTTTGTATGAAACAGGTACCTGCTGCAGCAACAGCAAGCATCGATCCCCTTACAAAAACTATTGTGCGTACAGGTCGTAATGCGGTAACAAACCCCTTTGACCTCTATGCTCTCCAGACTGCACTTGATATTAAAGAGGGTGTAGGCGGAACACTTACAGCAATCACTATGGGTATTCCTGCAGCACAGAAGGTGCTTCGTGACGCTATCAGCCGTGGTGCTGATGACGGCGCAATTCTTTCTGACCGTGCTTTCGCAGGTGCCGATACACTCGCTACATCATACGCTCTTGCACTCGGCATTGAAAAACTTGGCGGTGCAGACCTTGTTGTATGCGGTAAAATGGCAGTTGACGGCGATACGGCACAGATTGGTCCCGAACTTGCACAGCATCTTGGAATTTCACACGTTTCTGACGTGTGCGAAATCCTTGAAATGGCAGAAGACTACCTTGTAGTTCGTCGTGTATGGGATGATGTTGAACAGGAACTTAATCTGCCCCTTCCCGCGCTAATTACAGTTGCCAAGGGTCAGGAGCTTCCCAAACTTCCCACAATTCCCGGTATGATCCGTGGTCGTGAAGCTGAAATTCCCATGTTTACAGCAGAAGACCTTAATGCTGATATAACTCGTTGCGGACTCAAGGGTTCTCCCACACAGGTTGTTCGCACATTTACTCCTCCTGTCCGCGGTGAAGCACAGTCTATTGAAGGCAGCGAAACCGAGCAGGCACAGGAATTAGCAAAAATTATAAGGGGGGTTCTTAATGTCACAGATTAAAAAAGGCGCTCTTTGGGTTTTTTGTGAAGTTCATGCAAATGAACTTTTGCCCGTTGGCTTACAGCTTTTAGGCAGAGCGAAGACTCTGGCGGCAGAAAGCAATCGTCCCCTTTACGCAGTTGTTTTGGGTGAACTTGATAAGGAAAGTATAAATCTTCTTCACGCAAGCGGTGCTGACGAAGTTATCTTGAGCACAGGCGAAGCTCTTAAAGAAAAACTTGAAAAACCCTACGCAGACAGTCTTATCAGCCTTGCAAAAGAGTTTGAACCCGACATTCTTTTGGTTGGTGCAACACCTTTCGGTCGTGCATTCGCACCGAGAGTTGCGGCAGCACTTCAGACAGGTCTTACAGCTGACTGTACAGAACTCAGCATCGAGGAAGAGAGTGGACTCCTTCTTCAGACCCGTCCTGCGTTCGGCGGTAATATGATGGCTACTATCCGTACCGCCACAAGCCGTCCTCAGATGGCTACAGTTCGTCCCGGTGTTCTTCCGCTTCCCGAACCTGTAAAAACAGAAGAGAAAGAAGCTGTGACAATTGAGTGTGACGGAGAGAAGAGCCTTGTGAAACTTCTCAAGGAAACTGCAATCGTTCGCGGTGCAGACATCAGCCAGAGCAAGATTATCGTTGCCGCAGGCCGCGGTATTGGTCAGAAGAAAAACCTCAAGCTTGTAAAGGCACTTGCTGAAAAGCTTGGCGGTGAAGTGGGCGCAACCCGTCCTCTTGTTGATATGGGCTTTGTTCCTTACAGCAGTCAGATCGGTCAGACAGGCTACAGCGTAGCTCCCGACCTTCTTATCTGCTGCGGTATTTCAGGTGCAGTTCAGCACCTTGCAGGTATCGGTGGAGCAAAGACAGTTATTGCAATAAATACTGACCCCAAAGCTCCTATCTTTGCAGTAGCAGACTACAAAATTGTTGGCGATTGTGTAACTGTTCTGGAAAACTTGCTCAAGGAAATGGAATAAACTTAATAAAAGGATATTATTTCCTGCTGAAGTAATATCCTTTTATTCATATTGTTGAAAAAAGAATAGTGATATGATAGAATAGATTTAACTTTGTTAAATCTATTAAGCTAAATTCGCTTGGCAGCGAGCTAAATGTGCTGACGCACGCTAAATTACTTCGTAGCTAAATTGACCTGCGGTCAGCTATTAAGCGAATTTAATTTAGCTATGGAGCAAAGTGGAATAATTTAGCTTTGAACTTTAGTTCAAAATTTAGCTAAAATGACTGGCATCTAAAATGTACACTGATTTTATAATAAAATATATTGTAATGCTTTTTGGTATTTTTCAAAAAGGCATATTAACCACTTTCAGGCAGGTGAAGAAAATGGAAGCTACAAGCAAATACAGCATCCTTTATCCGGATTTTGAGGGTGTAGAATATAAAACTCTTTCCGAAACTACCCGTCATGATCTTGCACTTGATATGCTGTGCAAGGCCGTGACAGACAATCCTAAGGAAGAAAAACTGATAATGGATGCCATTTCAGATATGACACAAGACCCTCGTGTTGCAAAATACAGACAGGAGGTTTTCTGTGATATACTGAAATCACAGGATCTCCGAGAACGTATGATTGAACTTTTTGACAAGTTTGAATTCATCCGTAATTATGGTGTTCATTACCTGAAAACCGACGAAAAGCTTGGAATATGGCATCTTCTTCGCCGTATGGATGAGCTCGGTGATTATATTGCGTGCGTAGAATCTATGCAGGCATGCCTTAATGACAATAATGTGGAGTCGGAAGGTTTGCGAGGATTCAAGGAATATGTTGAAGCCCTCTATAAGGATGCCCGTTTTGAAGAAATGAAGGCGGATATTTCTGCACTTAAAATTCATTCTTCCGAGGTTCAGAGTGTCACTGTCGGAATAAATGTAAATGAACGGTTTGAAGCAACCTCATTAGGTCTTATTTCTGTCAATAACAAGCAGTTTAAAAAGTCGGGTATAGTAAGTAATTTTGCCGATTCCATAATATCGAAAAATGGCATACAAAACGGAAATGAATGGGATGGGAGTATGAATTATCATCCTGTTGAAAGCGGAGGCGGACTTGAAAATATACTGTCTGAAATTATGAAGAAAAAGGCACAGGTTTCTCTCGTCGGCAGAATGGCACTTTCGGGCAATAAATCTTTTGACACCGTTGCAAATGTAGCTGATGGCGACGGAATTGCAAATTCCACATTCTACCTTTCGGGTGTTGCCAATAAAATGCTTGATATGCTGCTGAGAAAACTCAGGGATACTCTTAACAAATATGCAGATATTGTGGTTTTAAATATCTCGCAGATAATTCCCGAATTTATCTATTATATACGATTTGCAGAATTTATCGAAAAGAATATAAAAAAGGGCTATACATTCTGTGTGCCGACCCTTATTGAAAGTGATGACGAGAAAATGAAGGCGCGGGGATTTTATAATCTCAAACTTGCAGTTTCCGGCCTTGATAAAGACTCTATAGTTAAGAATAACCTTGATTTTGATAATGAACATACCGTATATATCCTGACAGGTGCAAACCGCGGCGGAAAGACAACTGTCACCCAGGCAGTAGGAATTATGTATGTTCTTGCTCAGGGCGGTATATCAGTTCCTGCTGAAGCATTCGCTTATAGCCCCCTTGATTGTATTTATACTCATTTTCCGGCAGACGAGGACAAGACATTTGACCTCGGAAGACTTGGAGAAGAGTGTATCCGCTTTAAAGAAATATACACAGATTGTACAAATCATAGCCTGTGTCTGCTCAACGAAACGTTTTCAACGACTTCTTTTGAGGAAAGTTACTACATCGCCAAGGATTCGGTAAAGGCTCTTCTTAAAAAATCCGTAAGAACGATATACAATACTCATATGCATAAACTTGGCGAGGATACAGACGAAATAAATTCGGAAGATACCATATCAAAAGCTTCGTCACTTATCGTAAAAAGCGATGATGGGAAACGCTCTTTCAAGGTGGAGGCTGCTCCGCCTGAAGGAAAATCTTACGCGATGGATATTGCAAAAAAGTATGGTGTAACCTATGAAATGCTGACAAAAGGATGCTGATGATATGAAAAAAATCAATTTTGTAATAGTTGGCACGGGAATGATTGCTCCCGTACATGCTGATGCAATCAATTCAATAGAAAATGCGTGCCTCTACGGCGTTTGCGGAAGAAACAGCAAGAAAACTGCCGAATTTGCCAATAAGTATGGAATAAAGTGCTACGACAGTTACGACGATGTTCTTGCTGACGAAAATGTTGACGCAGTTTCAATCTGTACGCCAAGCGGTTATCACGCCGAGCAGGCAATAAAGGCGCTTGAAAACGGTAAAAATGTCGTAGTTGAAAAGCCAATGGCACTTACTATTTCCGATTGCGACAGAATAATAAAAAAGGTAGAGGAAACGGGAAAAAACCTTGCGGTGATTTGTCAGCTTCGTTTCAGTGAAGATGTTCAGCGCGTGAAAAAACTCTACGACGAAGGTGCTTTCGGCACAGTATCACTTTGCGACCTCTATATGAAATACTGGCGCAAGCCGTCCTATTTCACGGAAAACGACTGGAGAGGGACAAAGACCCTTGATGGTGGCGGTGCGCTTATGAATCAGGGAATTCACGGAATAGATTTGCTTCTCTATATCACAGGTGGAGCAAAAGTTATCTCTGCTCGCGCCAAAACGGCCTATCATAATATAGAGGTTGAGGACAGTGCAGCTGCACTTTTAGAATATCCCAATGGCGCGATTGGTGTTATCGAAGGCTCAACTTGTGCATATCCCGGCTTTGAAAGAAGTCTGGAAATCCACGGAAGCAGCGGATATGTGATGTTGAAAAGCGGAATTATTGAAAAACTTATTATAAATGGCGAGGACGTTACCCCAAACAATGAAAATGTAGAAAGACACAACTCATCCTCCGATCCAAGGTCCACGGGATTTTTGCGCCACGCAAAAGAATATGAAAATTTTATAGCCGCAATAAACGGAAAAAAAGAAATTATGATTGATGCAAAGGAAGGGAAAAAGGCTGTTGAACTCATAGAAAATATCTATAGAATATCAGAAAATATCTGAAAATGAAAAATATGAAATTTAAAAGCTCACATGCACTTTTTTCAATTGACACAAAGAATTTTTTTGGATATAATACGACTATGAACAAAATAAGTTTGTCACATAAAGGAGCAAAAAAATGAATAAGGAACAGTTTATCAAAGACAGAATTGCCCAGATGTCACTCGAAGAAAAAGTAGGTCAGTGCTTTGTCATCGGTTACGTTGGTGCAATGGTAACACCTGAAATCATCAGACGAATCAAAACATACAAACCTGCAGGTATCCGTGCAGGTCTTATGTGGAGAATCAGAACTGTTAAGCATGATCCCAATGGTACAAACACAGATTTCGCATCAAGACTTCAGAGACCTTACAAGGGCACTATCAAGGATTTCCTTCCCGATATCCCTGTGCCTCACTTCACTAACGAAGAATTCTGTGAATACACAAACACGCTTAAGAAGGCAGCTATCGAAAACGGTAACGTACCGCTTCACTTCACATTTGACTTCGAAGGTGATGTTTCAGCTGACTACTACCGTGGCGGTGTAAAATATTTCCCCAGCAGTATGGGTATCGCTCACAGTGGTGACAAGAATCTTGCTAAGGATGCAGCCTGGGCAGTAGGCCGCCAGCTTGCGCCTCTTGGTTTCTCATGGATTCACTCACCTCTTATGGACGTTAACACTAACCCGAAAAACCCCGAAATCGGTGCAAGAAGCTATTCAGAAAATCCTGATGTTGCTATTGAATTCGCAGCAGAAGCTATCAAGGGTTATAAGGAAGCAGGCATCATCGCAACGGGCAAGCATTTCCCAGGTCGTGGTGAATCAGCTTCTGACGCGCATCATGGTCTTCCCGTAATTGATGCTGATAAGGAAACACTTTACAAGGATCATATCAGACCTTTCAAGGCTATGATTGATGCAGGTATTCCTGCAATTATGACAGCTCATACAGCATATCCCGCACTTGACGATTCAGGTCTTCCTGCAACACTTTCAAAGAAGATTGTTACAGGTATCCTTAAGGAAGAACTCGGTTTCAAGGGCGTAGTTACAACTGACGAAATCACAATGGGCGGTATCATCTCCAAGTTTGAAGTTAAGGACGCTTGTCTTGAAGCTATCAATGCAGGTTGTGACCTTGTACTTCTCCGCGATGAAGGCGGTCTTATTGACGAAGTTATCCCCGGTCTTGTACAGGATGTTAAGGATGGCAAGCTCAGCGAAGAAAGACTTAACGATGCTATCACAAGAACACTCAGCGTTAAGTATGATTACGGCTACTTCACAGAAGAACAGATCCGTGACGTAGCAAAGGCCAGCGAAGGTATTAACGATCCCAAGGTTCAGGAAATCGCTCTTCGCGCTGCTAAGGAAGCTATGAATGTTGTTCGTGACGAAAACAAGATTCTTCCTCTCAAGGAAGGTACAAAGGCTCTCTTTGTATACCAGATCAACCCCGTTCACGAAAGAACAAATACACAGTCTTGTAATCCTGCAACTCCCTGGCTTGAAATGATCAAGTATTCTGACGATGTATTCTGCGTAGAGGCAAAGATGAGCTATCCCGAGGAAGACAGAAAGAGAGTATACGAAAGACTTGACGAAGCAGATGTTATCATCGTAACAAACTACTTCGACAGAAGAAATCCCGACAGTGGTAACAGCTTTGTTAAGGAGCTTCATGAGAAGTCAGGCAAGCCTGTTATCGTTGTGACAAACTCTCCCTACCAGTTCACAATCCTTGACGAGTATAAGACAGTTATCTGTACATACAGCTCTTCTGTAGAAAGCTTCAAGGTACTTGCAAATACTATCTTCAAGGGTGACGGTAATGTCAGATAAGAAGTTTTTTATAGGTGTTGACTCTGACGGTACTGCGTTTGACAGTATGACTATAAAGCATACTGACTCCTTCATTCCTGCTATGTTTGAGGTCTGGGGACTTGACGGAGTACGCGAAAGAGTAACCGAAATTGAACAGTACGTTAATCTTTATTCAAAGGATCGCGGAATAAACCGTTTCCCCGGACTATTGATGACCTTTGAGAAAATGATTGAGGAAGGCATCTTTGATAAAGATGTAAGTGACCTTGATGCATTCGTAAAATCAGGCAGGGGCTTTTCTACAAAAGCGCTTGAGGATTTTATCGCAGAAACAAAAAGTGAGTTTTTGAAGGAAGTTCTTGCGTGGAACAATCTTTCTGACGAGCTTTTTGCGAAAAACTGCGAGGATATTCAGCCTTTCAGGTTTGTTAAGGAAGCTCTTGAAAAAGCGATTGATAAGGCTGTTGTCGGTGTTATTTCCTCCGCTACCAAGGAAGGACTTGAAACCGATTGGAAGGGTGGAGGAATCGCGCAGTACGCGTCCGTAATCCTCGGCAAAGAAAACGGAAGCAAAAAGGAACAGCTCAAATCAGAAGCTGACGGCAAATATGATAAGAATAAAATTCTTATGATAGGAGATGCAATCGGCGACCTTGAAGCCGCAAAAAGTATTGGTGCGCTTTTCTATCCCATTGTTGCAGGTGAGGAGGAGGCATCCTGGGAAAAGTTTTATAACGAATCTCTTGATGTGTTCTTCTCAGGCGAATATGAAGGAAAATACGAAAAGGCACTCATTGATACATTCTATAAAAAATTTGAATAAGGGAAAGCAACCTGACAATGTATCAGGTTGCTTTTCTTATTCAAATAAACAGAGATGATAAGCAAGAATCGTATATACAGCATTGACTACATAGCTTTTTGGTGTTATAATAAAGCTGATTGGAAGTTAAAGCCCAAACCTGCCTTGAACGGCGGAATTTCGGCATCTTTTGGTTAAGGAGTACACATTATGTATAAAAAAATAGAAGATTTAAGAACTGACATAAAGCTTAATAACATTGGTAAAGAAAAAATGTATATGACAGACCTTGCTGATTTTGATGTGACCGATCCCAGAATCAGACTTTTCTCGCTCGTTCAGGTAAAACCCGGTGAACAGGTTGATTACCATGTGCACTGTGGTGAGTGTGAGTATTACTTTATCCTTTCGGGTAAGGGGCTCTATAACGACGGTGGAGAAAAGGTTGAACTTTCAGCGGGAATGGCAACTCTTACTCCTTCTGGACAGGGGCATTCATTTAAAAATATTGGCGATGAAATGCTTGTGTTTATAGCATTTATCCTTGCTGACGAATAAAAATTATGAAAGGTATAAGTTTTAAAACTTATACCTTTTTTGTTTTGGAATTAAAAAAACAATTTTGATTTGCGAGGGAAATTTAATCAATGCACTTAAATTAAAAA
>JAZNLD010000209.1:0-30669 GCA_045578925.1 Clostridia bacterium | reverse complement strand
GAACCACTCGGTGCTCTTGACCTTAAGATGCGTAAGGTTATGCAGCTTGAGCTTAAAGCGATGCATAAAAAGCTCGGCTTTACATTTATATATGTAACTCACGATCAGGAAGAGGCTATTACTCTTTCCGACACAGTTGTTGTAATGAAGGACGGTATGATTCAGCAGGTCGGTTCGCCGGAAGATATTTATAACGAGCCGAGTAACGCGTTCGTTGCGAACTTCATCGGTGAAAGCAATATTTACAGCGGCACTTACAAGGGCGATATGAAGGTTCGCTTCATCAACCGTACTTTTGATTGTGTTGACGAATTCCCCAAAAACGAAAAGGTTGATATTGTAATCCGCCCCGAAGATGTCCATATCAAAGAAACTGAGGAAGGTATGGCAAAGGGTAAAATCGTCAGCAAGATTTTCAAGGGTATTCACTACGAATACATCCTTATGGTCGGCAGAAATGAGCTTGTCGTTGTTGACACACGCAGTTTTGATGTCGGCAAGACATATATGTTTGATATTGAGCCCGACGGTATTCATATCATGAAGAAAGAGCTTACTGCAAATGTGTACAACGATGCTTATATTGATAAGAATAACCGCGTTGTTATTTCCGAAACTCCGTTCCCGTGCGACATCACCACACTTGTCAAGGATTCAACACTTGACGATGAGGGTTATGTTGTAGGCCCCGACGGAACTAAATACGACTTTACCGATGCTGATGTTATCGCTACAATCGGTCTTGACGCAATTGAAATCCTTGACGATGAAGAAGCAGGTATCGTCCGCGGTGAAATTGTTTCAATTATCTACAAGGGTGACCATTACCAGCTTACAATCAGAACTGCGGAGGACGAAGACTTCGTTCTTGATACCGGTTATACTTACGACGAAAACGACCTTGTAGGTCTTAATGTAAAACCCGAAGATATAAAAATCCAGTTGAAGGGAGAGGCGAAGCAGTATGCGAAAAAATAATATTTTTTCCAGAAAAATGCTCGCCATACCTTACGCAGTATTTCTGATACTTTTTGTTGTGATTCCGCTGTTTCTCATCGTGGCGTATGCGTTCACCGATGATAGTGGCAGACTGACGCTTTCTAATTTCCGCACCTTCTTTTCGGGCGGACACAATATAAATACGCTGATGTTCAGCATATTTATAGGTATGGCAAACACGGCAATATGCCTGTTACTTGGTTATCCCGCTGCATTTTTCCTTGCGAAAAAAAATATGGGGTTTGGCAAGGCTACGGTGCTTCTTTTTGTAATGCCGATGTGGATTAACTTTGTTCTTCGCACCGCGGCAACGCGTGACCTTCTTTTCTGGATAGGGATATCAGGTGGCGAGCATCCGTATCTTGCGACAATGGTAGGTATGGTTTACAACTATCTACCGTTTGTAATATTGCCGCTTTATACGACAATGACAAAAATGGATATTTCGCTTATTGAGGCAAGCTATGACCTCGGTGCGAATAAGGTGCAGACATTCTTCCGAACAATTCTGCCGATGACTATGCCGGGTATTGTATCGGCATCTACAATGGTATTTATGCCGACTATGAGCAGCTACGTAATAAGTGATGTTATGGGTGAGCGAAAGATTTCTCTTATCGGTAACAGTATTCAGCTTTATTTTGACCAGGGACTCTGGCATATAGGAAGCCTTGTTGCTCTTATTATGCTTGCAATTATTGCGTTTGGTACAATCTGTACCGACACCGCACCCGAAGACGATGCGAGAGGAGGTCTGTGGTGATGAAAAAGAAGTTTTCGCTCACAGATTTTCTGTGTAAGTTTTATGTGTACATACTCCTTTTCGTGATGTATGCACCGATACTGCTCCTTATCGCGTTCAGTTTCACGAACACCAAAATTATAGGCAGATGGGACGGCTTCAGTCTGCATCTTTACAGTGCTCTTTTCCGCGACAAGGAGATTATGCAGGCGTTTTATAACACATTCCTCGTTGCAGTTTCCTCGGCGGTTGTTTCTACCGCTTTGGGTACACTTGGCGCAATCGGTATTTTCTACAGCAAGAAGCGTGCCAAGGCAATTATGGAGGGCATCGGCAACATCCCCGTTATGAATGCCGAAATCGTAACTGCGCTTTCTCTTACGATTCTTTTCGTATTTTTCGGTGTGCAGTTCAATTTTATAACACTTCTCGTCGGCCATGTAGTGCTGACAATTCCGTTTGTGGTTCTTTCTGTTCGTCCCAAGCTGATGCAGATGGACCCCAACATCTATGAAGCGGCACTTGACCTCGGTGCGACACCTGCAAAGGCTCTTCGCAGTATCGTGCTGCCCGAGATTATGCCCGGTGTGTTTTCGGGATTTATCCTTTCAATCACACTTTCACTTGATGACTACATCATAACCGCCTTCACAAGAGATACCGCTTTTCAGACGCTCAGCACATATGTTTACGGTGTTACAAGCAAGAAGGGAACACTTCCCCCGTCGCTCCGCGCACTTACAACGGTTATTACGCTGATTGCTCTTGTGATACTTATCATTGTAAATGTTAACTCCAAGGAGAAAAAAGAACGATGAAAAGATTTAATTCACTTGTTTTGTGTATGCTTCTTCTTTTCCTTTATACTCCGTCAGCACTTGCCGAGGAGGAAGTTCTGCGTGTTTACAACTGGCAGGACTATATAAACGAGGGCAAGGATGACGACGGCGCGAAAATTGCCGACTCCGTTATGGAATTGTGGGAAAAGGATTTTGAGGCGCGCACAGGAAAAAAAGTTCGTGTTCAGTACGATACATTTGAAACAAATGAAACAATGCTTAACACATTGCGTACAGGGAAGACGCATTATGACCTTGTTTGCCCGTCCGACTATGTAATTCAGAAGATGCTCCTCGCAACGAAAGAGGGTAGCGACGATGCAATCTCGGTTGAAAAGTTTGACATTTCAAAAATGGATAACTACACAAAATATGTGTCCCCCTATATTTCAGACCTTTTCGCGAAAAACGACTGGACTGATTACGCAGTTGCGTATATGTGGGGTACGGTAGGCTTTTTGTACAATCCCGAAACAATTAAGTACGAGGATGTTTCAACGTGGGATTTGTTCTGGAACACCGATTACAAAAACCGCGTCACCTGTAAGGACGTTTCGCGTGATGCGTATGTTGTAGGTTCGCTTTATGTTCAGCGCGAGAAACTGCGTGAAGCGAATAAAAATTATACAGACGGCAAAATTGACGGCGAGGAATTACAGAAAATCGTAAACTCCGTTGCAAACGATACCGCCGACGAAAATATTGCCAATGTCGGAGAGGCACTTTCCGAAATGAAGAAAAATATTTACGGTTTTGAAGTAGACTCCGGCAAGACCGATATAGTATCAGGTAAAATCGACGCCAACCTTGCGTGGAGTGGCGATGCCGTTTATGCAATGGACCTTGCCGAAGAGGAAGACGGGAAAGAGCTTGCTTTCAAAATCCCCGACGAGGGCTCTACAATATGGTTTGACGGCTGGGTAATGCCCAGGGGCGCGAATGTGGAGCTTGCACAGGATTTTGTAGACTTCTTGTGCAAACCCGAAATCGCCGTTATGAATATGGATTATATCGGCTATACAAGTGCTATTGCAGGCGATGATATTTTTGAGCTTGTGAAGGATAATTATGAAGTAGAGGACGGTAAGTACGAATACGACCTTTCCTACTTTTTCCACGGCACACTCTCCGATAAGCATTATACCGACGGCAAGGCAATTATAAAAACGGACGCAGTAGGTCGCCAGCTTACTACACAGTATCCGTCAACGGATGAGGTTAACCGATGCGGAATTATGGAAGATTTCGGTGAGCAGAATCAGGCAGTGCTTGAAATGTGGACGCAGGTCAAGAGTAATAACATATCCGCGTTTTCATATTTTATGATGGCGTTTCTTGCACTTATAGTAATCCTGATGATAATAAATAAAATACGCAAAATACAGAAAAAGAAAAGACATAGAGGATGACGGCAACGAAAAAGTCGGTCAACCGCAAGCAAAACAAAATAATATAAAAAGCAATTACTAAATCGGAAATTTTTATAGACAAGAGAACAAAGAATTGCTTTAACCATTTAATAAAGCCCCCCTGAAATTTTCAGGGGGGCTTCTTATTTTCGTCCAACACGCCCTCTACCGTATCTATATACGCCGACGAGTTCGTGTTGAACAAATTTACCTGCCTTTTGCGTTGTCTTTCTAAAAAAACTCTTGACAAACTCAAAAAGAGGTGATATATTAAAGTCAAAGAAAGTCAAAGTCAAATTTTATCATAAAAGAGGTGTAATTTTATGAATATGTCGGATATTATTGAAAAAATGCTTATAGATATGCTTAAAGAGTCGGACGGCAATGTTGAAATTCAGCGAAATACACTGGCGGGCGAGCTTAACTGCGTACCGAGTCAGATAAACTACGTTATACAGACCCGCTTCACGCCTGAGCGCGGATATATTATTGAAAGCCGTCGCGGTGGCGGCGGCGGCGTGAGAATCCGCGCAGTCAAAACGGACCGTTCCACCTACCCGATGCATATTGTAAACGCGGTGGGAAATACGCTTTCCTATCGTACGGCGGCAGTTTTCGTACAGAATCTTCTTGATTACGAATGCATCACTCCGAGAGAGGCGCATATAATCCTGGGCGCAGTAAACGATAAAGTTCTTCCCTTTACTGCAGATATACGCGACACGGTAAGAGCAAGAATATTTAAAAGTATGCTTATAAGTATAGCAGGAGCGTAATGAATGCGGAATGCAGAGTGCAAAATGCAGAATTATCAGAATTTTTTCTGACTGCTTGTTATCAGCTCTCGTAAATAGTAAAAGCTTTTTGTACAGCGAAAATTAACACTTATTGTGCATTGTGAATTATGCATTATGCATTTAATCGACTGAAAGGAGATTTACCTATGTTATGTGAAAAATGCGGAAAAAATCCATCAACTGTATTATATACCCAGATTGTAAACGGCAAAAAAAGCTCGCTCAATCTTTGTTCGGCGTGTGCGTCGGGCGAATCAATATTTGATAATTTCGGTTCTCTTTTATCATTCGGCACTCGTGCAGACTCAAGGCAGGCAATCTGTTCCTGTTGCGGTATGACCTTATCCGAATTTTCAAGAACGGGCAGAATGGGTTGCGGAAAATGTTACGAAACATTCCGCGCACAGGCGAAGAGTATGCTTCAGAAAATTCACGGGACTTCGGTGCATAGTGAGTCAAAACCAAAAGATACACCTGTCACTGAAACAAAAAAAGAAGAAAAAAGCGAAATCGATATTTTAAAAGATAAATTAAAAGAAGCCATCGCAAGCGAAAATTACGAAGAAGCGGCTAAAATCCGCGACGAAATAAAAAGCAAGGAGGGTAAGTGATGAATAACTTAAACGAAAAAGACATCGCCGTTACAACCAGAATACGCCTTGCCCGAAATATAGCATCGCTCCCCTATCCGCGCAAGATGACCGTCGCGCAGGCGGAGGAGCTTATCACGAAGGTATGGGACGCGTTCTCCAATTCTCCGCTTAAAAACACACTTACTATGTACAAAGTGGCAGCGCTTTCCGACACAGCGAAAAAGGCGCTTGTAGAAAAACATCTCATAAGCACCCAGCTCTGTTCATCAAAAGTCCCTGCCGCAGTTATAATTGACGCTGACGAGAAAATCTCAATTATGATAAACGAGGAAGACCACCTTCGCATACAGGTTTTTGCTGACGGTCTTGATACGGAAAGTGCCTACGACACAGCGAAAAAGGTTGAAACATTGCTTTCCGAAAAGCTGACGTTTGACAAGGATGATGAATTTGGTTTTCTTACAAGTTGTCCCACAAATGCAGGCACGGGGCTTCGCGCATCGGTGATGCTTCACCTTCCCGCGATAAATTGTGCCGAGCAGATAAATCCGCTTCTTAAATGGGCGGCAAATCTCGGTATGACAGTACGCGGTCTTTACGGAGAGGGCAGTCGCGCAAGCGGGGCGTTATTTCAGCTTTCAAATCAGATTACCCTTGGTACAAGCGAGGAGGATATTCTTGAAAGGCTTTCGGCGGCGGCGTGCTCGCTTATCAGCGAGGAGCGTAGAATAAGTGCTGAGCTTTTCGAGAAAAAACCGTTTGAATTAAAAGATAAGTGTCTTCGTTCACTCGGAATACTAAAAAATGCGTATATGATTCCGTCGGGTGAAGCACTTGGTCTTGTTTCCAATGTTTGCATGGGCGCAAATGCAGGCATAATAAAAAATATAGATGTTACAACACTGCGCCGCGCGATGTTTATGACTATGCCGGCAACACTCGTTTCGGAAGGAGAAAATTTATCCGCACCGGAGCGTGATGTAAAAAGAGCACAGATTCTTCAGGGCGCATTATAAGACAAGGAGTTGAAGATATAATGAATTTTGAAAACAGATTTACACAAAAGGCACAGCAGGCGATTTCTCTTTCCCAGAAATGTGCCGCAGATACAAACTGTAATTATATAGGAACAGAGCATCTTCTCTACGGACTTTTAGCGGAGGGAAGCGGTTTCGCGGCAAAATATCTCGGTGCACACGGCATTTCTGCCGAGGCACTTATCGAAAAGATAAGTGCCTACAACAAGGATGTAACGCCTTCGGGGAATTTTGCCGGCTTCACACCCCGTACAAACCGCGCACTTCAGCAATCCGTTGCCGAGGCTCACAAAATGCAGAGTTCACACATAGGGACAGAGCATATTCTTCTTGCCCTTGCGCGTGAGCGTGACAGCGTGGCATTCAAGATTTTAATGTCATTCGGTGCGCCGAATAATCTTTACGAGGACATTTGCGAGGCACTTGCAGGTGCAACTCCGCAAAGCGCCAAAAAAAATGAGGCGGGAGCTGACACACCTACGCTCAATCAGTTTGGCCGTGACCTGACCGAATTTGCCAAGGCAGGAAAATTTGACCCCGTAATCGGTCGCGAAAAGGAAATTGAGCGCGTTATTCAGATTCTTTCACGCAGAACGAAAAACAATCCCGTTCTTCTCGGCGAGCCGGGTGTCGGAAAAACCGCCGTTGCTGAAGGTCTTGCCCAGGAAATCGCAAGCGGAAATGTTCCCGAACTTTTAAAAGGTAAAAGAGTCGTTTCACTTGACCTTTCAAGCGTTGTCGCAGGTGCAAAGTACCGCGGCGAATTCGAGGAAAGGCTAAAAAAAGCCGTTGATGAAATTATAAAAGCAGGAAATGTAATTCTTTTTGTTGATGAGATGCATACCATTATCGGAGCAGGCGCAGCAGAAGGAGCGATAGACGCGGCAAACATATTGAAGCCGTCACTTGCACGCGGTGAGCTTCAGCTTATCGGTGCGACCACACTCAACGAATACAGAAAATATGTTGAAAAGGATGCCGCACTTGAAAGAAGATTTCAGCCCGTAACGGTCGGAGAGCCGTCAGTCGAGGAAACCATTGAAATTTTAAAGGGTATCCGCGAAAAGTACGAGGCGCATCACGGTGTCAAGATAACTGACGAAGCAATTACAGCCGCTGCTAAAATGAGCAACCGTTATATCACTGACCGCTTTTTACCCGACAAAGCAATTGACCTTGTTGACGAGGCGTGTAGCCGCGTAAAAATCGGAGCGCTTACCCTTCCCCCTGAAATCAAGGAGCTTGAGGAAGAGCTTGAAAAACTTGCCGCAGAAAAGAAAGAGGCAATAAATTCGCAGGATTTTGAAAAGGCTGCCGCACTTCGCGACGAAGAAAAAGAGAAAAGCGAAAAGCTTTCCACTCTTCACGAGGAATGGAAGAATAGTCAGACAGGCACGTCGGGTGAAATCGGCGAAGACGAGATTGCCGAAATCGTGTCGGGCTGGACGGGAATCCCCGTAAAGAAGCTTGCCGAGGAAGAGGGCGAAAGGCTCCGCAATCTTGAAGATGTGCTTCACAACCGCGTTATCGGTCAGCACGATGCAGTAACTGCGGTAAGCCGTGCTATTCGCCGTGGCAGAATGGGGCTTAAAGACCCCAGACGTCCGATTGGTTCATTCATATTCCTTGGCCCGACAGGTGTTGGCAAGACCGAGCTTTCAAAAGCGCTTACCGAGGCATTGTTCGGTGACGAAGACGCACTTATCCGTGTTGATATGTCCGAATATATGGAAAAGCACTCCGTTTCAAAAATGGTCGGCTCACCTCCGGGATATGTCGGTTTTGACGAGGGCGGTCAGCTTACTGAAAAGGTACGCAGAAAACCCTACAGCGTAATTCTTTTTGACGAAATTGAAAAAGCGCACCCCGATGTATTCAACATCCTTCTGCAGATACTCGATGACGGTATTTTAACCGACAGTCAGGGCAGACGCGTGGATTTCAAGAACTGCGTTATAATAATGACGAGCAATATCGGTGCAAGAAATATTACCGAGCCGAAGGCTCTCGGATTTGCTACTGCAACCGACAATCACGCCGAAATCAACAAAAACATCCGCGCAAGCGTTACCGATGAGCTTAAAAAGGCTTTCCGTCCCGAATTTTTAAACCGCGTGGACGATATAATTGTGTTTGACCGTCTGAGCGAAGAAGAAATCGGCAAGATTGCTCTCGTTATGATGGAAGACATAAAAAAACGTCTTCTTCAGAATGATATTACAATTGAGGTTGATGAAAGCGCAGTAAAACTCCTTGCAAAAGCAGGGTTTGATCCCGTTTACGGTGCAAGACCGCTGCGCCGTGCAATCACTTCCAGGGTTGAAGACCGTTTTGCCGAGGAAATGCTTGACGGAAAAATTGCAAAAGGCGACAATGTAGTCATAAAAGCAGAAAATGATGAGATAATAATTGAAAAGAAATAGCCCACAAAAGAGGATGTCGCGCACATCCTCTTGCTTTTTATAATAATTCAGGGGAAATTATTGTAAAAAAACGGGAATTTATTAAAATTTTTTCTTGAAATTGCTCACAAGGTGTAGTAATATAGTCTGGAAAGACTATTTTTGCTTTTTATCACATATTGTGAACGGAGGAATATATAATGGCACAGATCAAAAAAATTGCTATTCTTACTGGTGGCGGAGACTGCCCCGGACTCAATGCGGTTATACGTGCTGTCGTAAAGACTGCGATTGTTAAATACGGACTTGAAGTTGTTGGTATCCGCAAGGGTTACCACGGACTTTATCACAGCGATTTCATTCCGCTTACACTTGAAAGTGTTCAGGAAATCCTTGGCGAAGGCGGTACAATCTTAAAGAGTTCCAATAAGGACAACCTTTTCAAGTATCCTGTTCGTGACGAAAACGGTGAAATCGTTAAGGAAAACGGCAAAATCGTTTACGAAGACGTTTCTATGACAGGTGTTGAAAACCTCAGGAAAGCAGGCATTGATGCACTCTTCATCCTTGGTGGTGACGGCACACTTACAAGTGGTCGTGACTTTGCTCGTCTCGGCGTAAATGTTGTTGCTATTCCCAAGACTATCGACAATGACCTTAACTGTACAGATTACACATTCGGTTTTGATACAGCTGTTTCAGTAGCATCAGATTGTTTTGACCGTCTCAGAACAACTGCAAAGAGCCATGGCAGAATCATGGTTGCAGAAATCATGGGACGCGGTGCAGGTTGGCTTACACTTCACGGCGGTATCGCAGGTGGTGCTGACGTAATACTTCTGCCCGAAATCCCCTTCGACATCAAGAAGGTTGCAGAAAAAATCAAGAGCGACTTTGCAAAGGGCAAGGATTTCGCAATCGTTGCAGTTGCTGAAGGTGCTAAGCCCAAGGACGGTGAAATCATAGTAGCACGCGTTCGCGAAGACAGCCCCGACCCCATCCGTCTCGGCGGTATTGCGAAGGTTGTTGCTGACGAACTTGAAGAACTTTGCGAAAATGAAGCACGTGCAACTATCCTCGGTCATATTCAGCGCGGTGGTTCTACATCAGCTCATGACAGAGTACTTTCATCACGCTATGGTTATGCTGCTGTAGAGCTTGCTATGGAAGGTAAGTTCGGCAACATGGTTGTCCTCAAGGGTGATACAATCGGTTACGCTTCACTTGAAGATGTTATCGGTCAGGAAAACAAGCAGGTTGACCCCAACAGCGAACTCGTACAGGTAGCGAAATCACTCGGCATCTGCTTTGGCGACTAATTTTTAAAACAAAAAGGTGTAAAAAGCGACTTTTTACACCTTTTTTCATTTGGAGATGATAAAATGAACATCCGTGAAATGACAGAAAAAATTGAAAAGGAGACTCTTTCCCCTTTTGCGACGCTTTCCGCAAACACAAAAGGCCGCCTTGAGGAGATACCTCTTTGCGATATAAGGACGGAGTTTCAGCGCGACCGCGACAAGATACTTCATTCAAAATCTTTCCGACGTCTTAAGCATAAGACACAGGTTTTTATAACGCCTGAAGGTGACCATTACCGCACAAGACTTACACACACGCTTGAGGTTTCACAGATTGCGCGTACAATTGCACGCAGTCTCAGGCTTAATGAGGATCTTGCAGAAGCAATGGCTCTCGGTCACGACATCGGCCATACTCCGTTTGGTCATGCGGGCGAAAACGCGCTCAATAAAATCTGCCCCTGCGGATTTTCGCATTCTCTTCAGTCTATCCGCACGGTGAAGGTAATTGAAAATCTTAATCTCACTTGGGAAGTGCTTAACGGAATTGCAAATCATTCGGGCGATGGAGAAAGTGCCACTCTTGAAGGGAAAATCCTGAAAATTGCCGACAGAATTGCATATATAACGCACGATGTCGATGATGCGTGCAGAGCGCAAATCATAGATGCAAAGGACATTCCCCCGTTTATCACCGATGTTCTCGGCAAAACCAGTTCGGAAAGAATCAACACGCTCGTTATGGATATTGTAAATTCATCCGAGGGCAAGAACGATATTTTAATGAGCGATGATGTGGCTGAAGCTATGACCCGTCTTCGCACATTCCTTTTTGACCACGTTTACATCGGGTCAAAAGCAAAGATTGAAGAAAAAAAGGTATCGGGAATAATTGAGGGACTTTTCACCTACTACTACGAAAATGTAGGTGCGATGCCACTTTCACTGCAGGAAATCGCGTGGAAAGATGGCGTTGAAAGGGCGATCTGTGACTATATCGCAGGTATGAGTGACCGTTTTGCGATATATACCTTTAATGACATCTATGTTCCTCGTTCATGGGACAGGATTTAGTTGACACTTTTCAGTAAATATATTAAAATATTCCTATGAATATCCGAAGGGAGAATTACTATGTACATAGGTGTAGATATAGGCGGAATGAGTATTAAGGCGGGCATTGTGAATGAGGAAGGCAAAATCGTCACAAAATGCGCCGTTCCTACTCCGTGTAATGATGAAGAAGCATTCAGCGGGGCAATGCTTGATTGTATTGAAAAAGCTATGGGGCAGGGAAACATCACCTCGGGCGATGTGAAAGCAATCGGTATCGGTTCTCCCAGCGCAGTTATAAGAGAAGACGGTGTTTTGCTCCGTGCTGAAAACATCGGCTATAACAGAATTGATGCAAGGGCATTTTTACAGAGCAAGCTCGGTGACATCCCCGTTTTTGTTGATAACGACGCAAACTGTGCGGCACTTGGTGAATACTACTGCTCAAAGAAATCACCTGCATTTGTTTTCATAACACTCGGCACGGGTATCGGTGGCGGAATTATTCTTGACGGAAAGCTTTTCCTCGGTGCAAACGGTACTGCAGGCGAGCTTGGTCATATCGTAACCCGTGCAGGCGGCAGACAGTGTAACTGTGGCAGAAAAGGCTGCTGGGAAACATACGGTTCTATGACAGGACTTATCAAAACAGCCAACGAACGCAGAAGCGAAATAAAATCACTCGGTGCAGATGAAGAAATTACGGGCAAGCTCATTTTCGACCTTGCAGAAAAAGGTGACGAGGGTGCAATTCGAATCCGTAACGAATGGATTGAAGAGGTTGCTATCGGCGTGGTTGATATTATAAATATTTTCCAGCCCAATGAAATTGTGCTCGGCGGTGCAGTTTCAGCGCAGGGAGATGTTATTCTTCTTCCGCTTATTGAGTATGCGAAATCACACGCATTCTGTGCAGATACTATCGGCATTCCCGAAATTTCAATGTCAACTATCGGCGGAGATGCCGGCATAATCGGCGCGGCATTTTTAGGTAAGTAAGCATACGGAGTTCGGCTTCCGTGTGTTTGAGAGGAGATACATTATGAAAATAAATGGAAATATAGTAATCGGTCAGTCAGGCGGTCCTACCGCTGCAATAAATGCAACTCTTGCAGGCGTTTTCTGTGAGGGAAAGAACCTTTGCGAAGGCAAAATTTTCGGTATGGTCGGCGGTGTTGAAGGTCTTCTTGCCGAAAATATGATTGATATGAAGGAATATCTTAAAACCGAAAACGATGTTGAGCTTTTGAAGAGAACCCCGTCATCTTACCTCGGTTCGTGCAGATTTAAGCTTCCTGAACCCGTTGAGGGAAACGAAGTTTTTGAAAAGCTTTTTGAAATTTTTGAAAAATATAACATCAAGGGATTTTTCTATATAGGCGGAAATGACTCTATGGATACTGTTAAAAAGCTTTCCGCGTATAATAAGTTCAAAAACACCGATATTAAGTTTATGGGCGTTCCCAAAACGATTGATAACGACCTTGTAAAAACGGACCACACTCCCGGTTTCGGCAGTGCGGCGAAATTCGTTGCAACAGTTACCAAGGAGCTTGTCCGCGACAGTCTTGTGTACGACCTTAAAAGCGTTACTGTTGTTGAAATTATGGGCCGTGACGCAGGCTGGCTTACAGGTGCAAGCGCACTTGCAAAGGGCGACGACTGTGAAGGTGCGGCAATGGTGCTTCTTCCCGAAGTTCCTTTTGACTACGAATATGTAAAAAATCGTGTAAAGGAGCTTACCGAGGGTAATAAGTCACTCGTAATCACCGTTTCCGAAGGTGTCCGCACAAAGGACGGCAAGTATGTGTGCGAGCTTGGCAGTGAAAAGGGTACCGATGCGTTCGGTCACACTATGCTTACAGGTACTGCACAGACAATTGCTACAATGCTTAAAAACGACCTTGTAATAAAGTCACGCGCGGTTGAGCTTTCAACACTTAAGCGTTGTGCTTCACATATTGCATCACTTACTGATATTAACGAGTCATTTGCCGTAGGCAGTGCCGCAGTAAAGGCTGCCGCAAATGGTGAAAGCGGTAAGATGGCACTTATCAAAAGAGTTTCTGATGCTCCCTACATCTATGAAACAGCTACTGCCGATGTTAACGAGATTGCAAACCTTGCAAAAGAAGTTCCGCGCAGTATGATTAACGAAAAAGGCGACAATGTTACCGAGGAATTTATAAGATATGCCCGTCCGCTTATTGAAGGTGAACTTATGCCTATAATGGAGAATGGCTTGCCCAAACATATTAAACGCTGAATAAGCGCAACTATGCGGGACGGGGTAGCGAAGCGGCGGCTCGCACACAGTGGTTAAATCGCATTTATGGGGGACGGGGACATTTTTGTAATCCGCAGGTGCAACAAAAATTGACCTGTCCCCAAACGAGAGATTACTAGTAAATGTGGCGATGTGCAACAAAAAACACCCCGTCCCCTCATATCACACGTAGCAACAACCAAAGGAATTGATACTATGGAGCAACGCACTTTAAAGGTTCTTGAATACAATAAAATAAAAGAGATTCTTTCCGCGATGGCGGTGTGTGCCGACACACGTGAAATGTGCAGTAAGCTCGCCCCAACAGACGATATTTACGAGGCGAAGGCACTTTTATCCCTTTCGGATGAGGCAGTTTCCCTTATTTTCAAAAAGGGCGCTCCCCCGATAAGCCCCGTGAAAAATGTTTCGGGGGCGGCGATGAGAAGCAGTGCAGGCGGTGTTCTTTCAATGGGAGAACTCCTTTCCATAGCACACACACTTCGAATGTCGCGCGGACTTAAAAGCTATTTTGACGAGGATGAATTCCCTGAAAAATACCCCTCACTTGCAAATCTTTTTTCCGCACTTTCTGATAACAAGAAGCTTGAAAGCAAGATTTTTTCTGCAATAATAAGTGATGAGGAAATGGCGGATGATGCTTCGCCGACGCTTCTTGCAATCCGCCGAAAGATGCGTACACTTCACTCAAAAATCCGTGATGTACTCAACAATATGGTACATTCCAGCACTTATGCAACATATCTGCAGGAGCCGATTGTGTCCATGCGCGGTGACAGATATGTTATCCCCGTAAAGAGTGAGCATAAAGGAAATGTCCCCGGGGTCGTTCACGACAGCAGTGCAAGTGGGGCAACACTTTTCGTTGAGCCGATGGCGGCAGTTGAGATAAATAACTCCCTGCGCGCACTTGCGGGCGATGAAAAGGACGAAATCGAAAAAATACTTGCCGAGCTTTCCGCTACGGTTTCCGAATTTGCCGATGAAATCGTGCAGAGCTATAAAACAATAATCGAAATTGATTTCGCGTTTGCAAAGGGCAAGCTTGCACAGAAAACCGATGCGACAATGCCTATGCTCAATACCGACGGAATTATAAATATCAAGCGCGGCCGTCATCCGCTGATTGATGCGAAAAAGGTTGTTCCGACAGACATTTATCTCGGTGACGAGTTTGATACACTCGTCATAACAGGTCCTAACACGGGCGGTAAGACGGTTTCACTCAAAACACTTGGTCTTTTCACGCTGATGGCGCAGTCAGGGCTTTTAATCCCTGCAAGTGCAGGAAGCAATATCGCAGTTTTTGAAAATGTATTTGCCGATATCGGCGATGAACAGTCGATTGAGCAGTCACTTTCAACATTTTCTGCGCATATGACTAATATAATAAGAATACTTGAAAACGCAAACTACAATTCGCTTATCCTTTTTGACGAATTATGTTCAGGTACAGACCCGACGGAGGGTGCGGCACTTGCGATTGCGATACTTGAACGTGCAAAGGAGCTTGGCGCAAAGGTTGCGGCAACAACGCACTACAGCGAAATCAAGCTTTACGCACTTTCAACACCGCGCGTTTGTAACGCGGCGTGCGAGTTTGATGTGGCATCGCTTCGTCCGACATATCGCCTTTTAATCGGCGTTCCCGGTAAGAGTAACGCGTTTGCAATTTCAAAGCGACTTGGTCTTAACGAAGATATTATTGACCGCGCAAAAGAGCTTGTAAGCGGTGAAAGCACGCGTTTTGAAGATGTTATAACATCACTTGAACAGCATCGTGCAAAGGCACAGGAAGAGCTTGATAAAGCTACCGAAGCGGCGGCAGTATCCCTGGCGCAGAAGGAAGAAAGCGAAAAAGAACGCGCAAGAATACGGGCACAGCGTGAAAAAATGCTCGCCGATGCAAGACGCGATGCCAAAAAGATTTATGAACAGGCAAAACGCGAAGCCGATGAAATCGTCAAAAAGATGCAGAAGCTCTTTGAAGAATCGGCAAGTAATAACCGCGCCGAAATTGAAGAGGGCAGACGAAATCTTAAGCGCGCACTTGACAAAGCGGAAGGTAAATTAAGTGAAGACGTTTTCAAGAACAAATCCAAAAAGAAGCTTGATGCCTCAAAAATCACACTCGGGATGGAGGTTGAGGTTACCACGATGAACAGTGTCGGAAATGTTCTGACACTTCCTGACAAAAAGGGCGACCTTACAGTTCAGGTGGGTATCCTTAAAATCAAGACGAATGTTTCAGCTCTTTCCCCTGCTGAAAAGCAAAAGCAGAAGAAAACCGCGCAAAGCTATATCATCGGTGGCGGTCACGCACCGCGCGATGTTAAAATGGAGCTTGACCTTCGCGGTGAAACAGTTGACGATGCACTACTGCTCGTTGACAAGTATCTTGACGATGCAGCACTTTCTCATCTTGAATCGGTCACTATTATTCACGGTAAGGGAACAGGTGCGCTGCGCAGTGCGATTTCCGATATGCTCCGTCATCATCCCCACGCAAAAAGCTACAGACCGGGTAAATACGGTGAGGGTGAATCAGGCGTAACAGTTGTTGAGATAAAATAGCCTTCTGCGTTGGTTGTTAAGGCTATAAAGATAAAAATCGTGAAAGAAAAATTATTGACATGCTTTTTTTACGGTGCTATAATATTTCTAATGTAGAATTTTGGAGTTTTAGGAGGATTTTATTATGAAAAACAAGTTTTTGCTTGGCATTTTGGAAGATGTAAAGAAAAAAGATTCTAACGAGCCTGAATTCATTCAGACTGTGACCGAGGTTCTTGAAAGCCTTGAGTATGTTGTTGAACAGCGTCCCGACCTTGAAAAGTCAGGTCTTTTTGAAAGACTCGTTGAACCCGAAAGACAGATTATTTTCCGCGTTCCGTGGGTTGATGACAATGGTACAGTTCAGGTAAACCGTGGTTTCCGTGTGCAGTTCAACAGCGCAATCGGACCTTACAAGGGTGGTCTTCGTTTCCATCCCTCTGTTAACCTTTCAATTATGAAGTTCCTTGCTTTCGAGCAGACATTCAAGAACAGCCTTACAGGTCTTCCCATCGGCGGCGGTAAGGGTGGTAGCGATTTCGATCCCCGCGGTAAGAGCGATGGCGAAATCATGCGTTTCTGCCAGAGCTTTATGACAGAACTTTATCGTCATATCGGTCCCGACGTTGACGTTCCCGCAGGTGACATCGGCGTAGGCGCAAGAGAAATCGGTTACCTTTACGGTCAGTACAAGAGAATCAAGGGATGCTGGGAAAACGGCGTTCTTACAGGTAAGGGTCTTTCTTACGGCGGTTCTCTCATCCGTCCTGAAGCAACAGGTTACGGTGCTACATACTACGCTTGTGAAGTTCTTAAGCACTTCGGCGAAACAATTGAAGGCAAGACAGTTGCAATTTCAGGTTTCGGTAATGTTGCCTGGGGTGTTGCTGCAAAGGTTGCACAGCTCGGTGGTAAGGTTATCACAATTTCAGGTCCCGACGGTTATGTATATGATCCCGATGGCGTAACAACACAGGAAAAGATCGACTTTATGCTTGAAATGAGAGCTTCAGGTCGTGATAAGGCTCAGGATTATGCTGACAAGTTCGGTTGCCAGTTCTTCGCAGGCGAAAATCCCTGGGGGCTCAAGGCTGACATCTGTATGCCCTGTGCTACACAGAACGAAATCGGTATCGAAGAAGCAAAGAAGATTATTGCTAACGGTACAAAATACTATATCGAAGTTGCTAACATGCCCACAACAAATGAGGCAGTTGCTCTTCTCCGTGAAAACGGTCTTATCGTAGGTCCTTCAAAGGCTGTTAACGCAGGTGGCGTTGCTGTATCTGCTCTTGAAATGGCTCAGAACTCTATGCGTTACAGCTGGAGCGCTGAAGAAGTTGATGAAAAGCTTAAGGGTATCATGAAGAACATCCACAAGGTTAGTGAAGAAGCTGCGGCTGAATACGGTCTTGGTTACGACCTCGTTGCAGGTGCTAACATCGCAGGCTTCAAGAAGGTTATGGAAGCTATGCTTGCATACGGCGTAAACTAATCAGTATTGGTTTTATAAAATCAAAGGGAATCTGAAATTCAGATTCCCTTTTTTGTGTTTTACGGAAGCGCAAAGCATATGTTCTTTTGTAACCAAAAGAACCAAAAGTTTCGGGGTTGCGATTCCCCCCTCCCGTTTGCGGTGCCCGATATCTGCCTTCGGGATAAGCCCTCGGCATCTATCTACCGCTGCACAACCCTGTGCCATCGCTTCATCTGCCACCGGCAGCGCTCAGGCTCGGTTCCCTCGCAGGGGCGAGGATTTCCAGGGAGGGGTTTTCCTTAACTATCGGTTTTTGTTTTTATAAATTTTCCGTTTTTGTACCGCCGACCTCAAAGGGAAAACTTATTTCCCTTCGGTCTGAAATCGCTCGCCCGCAGAGGAAAATGATGCTCGCGATTTCTCGGTAGTCAACAAAAAATTTATAAAAACCCGACTTCGGCACTTGTGTTAGTTTTCTTTGCAGCAAACTACGGTTTTTGAAGCGACGAAGCCGACTGCCAAAATCGTATCCACATCATCTTCCTTTGCGGGTGGATACGATTTAGAAATGATGATAATAAGTTTATCTTTTCATTTCGGTGGTACAAAGGCGAGGAAGCTGAAAAAACAATACTTACAAATTTATTGCTGTATAAATATTGTTTTCTTCGCTCAGCGAGAGCGTTTTAAGGGGTTATGGGGTCTTAGGGGAACTAAGGGGGAAATCGCAATCCCCCTGTTCCCCTAAAAACTCTCTTTTGGTTACAAAAGAACATATGTCTTGCATTTCTGCAAACCTTTTGTCTCTTTTGGTTGCAAAAAAACTCCTTTTATGCTAAAATGATCGCGAGGTGAATTACGAATGAACAAAAATGAACAGCTTGCACATGATTATTTTACTGAAGGATACAACTGCGCGCAGAGCGTTTTTGCCGCTTTCCACGAGGAAATGGGTATGGACGAAAAAACCGCGCTTAAGATTTCATCTGCATTCGGCGGCGGAATGGGCAGACTTCGCGAAGTTTGCGGCGCAGTAACAGGTATGTTTATGGTGCTCGGCACGCTTTACGGATATGACGACGCAAAAGATGATGAAGCGAAAAAAATTCTCTACACACGCGTACAGAATTTTGCAAACGAATTCAAGGACGAGTACGGTACAATTATATGCCGTGACCTTATGGGCGTTCCCGGAGCAGAAAAGCCTGCTCCCACTCCCAGAAATCCTGAATTTTATGAAAAAAGACCTTGCCTTGCGTTTGTAGTGAGTGCGGCTCGTATAATGAGCGAATTCATCGAAGAAAACGAGGTGTGAAAAGCAGCACCGACCACAAAACGCAAAAGAATATTTCAAAAAGGCTTTTATTAAGACATTTGTCAAAGATATTTTAAGTGTTAAATGTAAAAACCACTCTTGCGAGAGTGGTTTTTGTTTTTATGCGTTTTGTTCTGCGCAAACTTCCCCTGCGGAGTATCTATATACACCTGCAGGTTCAGTTTGCACACTCGGTACTACTTTTGACACCTCTCGTTTGGGGACAGGTCCATTTTTTGTGCACCTACGGATTACAAAAATATCCCCGTCCCCCCATAGGCGCTCTCAATGACGAAGCAAGGGATTTGACACCTCTTGCTAAATGTCGTCCTCTGGAAACGAACCATTCAAGAACCATTCAGGAACAAATCCGTCGGGATAAATCTCTCTCTCTTCGTTTTCCACTACCTTAGCTTCTGCTACGGCAAGCGGAGGAAGCGAACTTTTCGGAACGACATAGGTTATGTAACACATTTCTTCATTCATTTTTATCACCTCAAATGCATTATATTATGAAAAAACTTAAATGTTGCCTTTTCACAAAAAAAGGTGTATAATAAAAAAATGAATGTTACTGAAAGGTTTTGAGTATATATGTTAAATAAAATAAAAGCACAGGCTAAAGAAGCCGCAGAAAAACTTATCATCGCGGCAAATCTTAAAAAAGGTGATATTTTCGTTGTAGGTTGCTCCTCAAGCGAGGTTTGCGGCGACAAAATCGGCACAAACAGCAGCGAGGGTGTTGGCGAGGCTCTTTTTAACTCTATCAATGAGGTTCTTAACGAAAAAGGAATCTTTCTTGCAGCACAGTGTTGCGAGCATCTCAACCGCGCGGTCGTAATTGAAAGAGAGTGTATGGAGAAATACAATCTTGAAGAGGTTTGTGTTGTTCCTCAGCCCAAGGCAGGCGGTTCTTTCGCAACCGCTGCGTACAAGGGTTTTAAAGACGCAGTTGTCGTTGAGGAAATCAAGGCAAACGCCGGCATAGACATCGGCGGAACACTTATCGGAATGCACCTTAAAAGGGTTGCAGTTCCCGTTCGTCTTGATGTAAAGAAAATCGGGGAAGCACCCATCATTTGTGCAAAGACTCGTCCCCGTCTTATCGGCGGAGAAAGAGCTGTATATAATATGATAGAAGATGTTAAAAGATAAGGTGTAGCTTATGGTTAAAACAAAAAAGGCTCCGTCCTTTTTAATGAATGTACTGACTATTATTTTCGCGCAGATTGCCGTTAAACTGCTTGGTTTCGCGTACAGAATGGTTATCACCAATATCGACGGTTTTGGTGATATGGGTAACGGATACTACAATTTCGGGTATCAGATTTACACGCTTCTGCTCGCGATAAGCTCAATCGGCATTCCCAACGCGATTTCAAAACTTGTGTCCGAGCGTTGTGCACTTGACGATTTCCGCGGTGCGATGCGTATTTTCCGCGTGGCGCTTGTACTCTTTTTGTGCGTAGGCGGATTTTTCGGCGTTGTGATGTTTTTCGGCGCGCAGTTTATTGCAACGACAATTCTTGATGCTCCGCTTGCGGTTTACACGATAAGGGTACTCTCACCCGCACTTGTGTTCGTATCGGTTTCCTCCGTTATCCGCGGATTTTTCGCAGGTCAGCACAATATGAAGGCAACTAACACAAGTCAGGTGCTGGAACAATTCTTAAAAAGTTTGTCCACAATTTTAATCGTAATTGCCATGGTCGGCTCAAAGCCTGAATATATGGCGGCAGGCGCGACACTTGCAACAACTATTTCAACATTTTTAAGTCTTGTTTATCTTTTCATATTCTACAGCGCAAATAAAAAAGATTTAAAAGAAAAGACAGCATCAGCACCCGAAGTTAAAATCAAAGGAAGCTTTGGCAAAATTGCAAGAATGATTTTAGCCGTTTCAATTCCGATTTCACTCGGCGCGATTGTGGCATCGTTAAACCGCGTGGTTGACCTTGTGACAGTTGTGCGCGGAGTTAAAATCGCACTTGCAGACAAATTTCCCGATGTTGTGACATTGGGCGATGAGGCGGTAAGACTCAGCGGTATTTTAAGCAAGACCGATGTTCTTGTAAACCTGCCCCTTGCGATAAACACCGCTTTTTCAACAGTTCTTGTACCGACCGTTGCAGGCGCACTTGCGGTGAAGAATTTCGCCGCGGCAAGAGAGAAAATTTCCTTCTCGCTTCTTATTTCAATTATTATTGCGCTTCCGTGCAGTATCGGTTATATGGTGCTTGCAAAGCCTATTCTTCAGCTTATTTACCCCAACGCAAGCGACGGAGCGCTAATATTCACGCTTGTTGCACCGACAGTTTTCTTCTCGGCAATGAGTCAGACCATCTACGGTGCGCTTCAGGGTATGGGAAAGATTTATGTTCCTGCGTTAAGCGTTCTTTTAGGCGGTATTGTAAAGGTTATTTTTAACCTCATCCTTATCCCTATCCCCGAAATAAACATTTACGGCGCTCCCATCGGCAGTATTTTCTGTCAGGCGATTGCATTTTTCGTAAGTTTCAGCGTTTTGAGGAAAAACCTTGATGTCAAGTTGTCATTCAGCAAGTATTTTGTCCGTCCGTTTGCGGCGGTTATATGTATGGCTGTGGCAGTTTGGGGTGTTTATACCCTTGCAAGCGGGCTTGGGAATACCATTGCAACATTCGCCTCAATCGTAATCGGAAGTGCAGTTTATCTTACTCTTGTAGGAGTGTTCAAGGTCTTCAGCCGCGAGGAGTTAAAGCAAATACCGTTTGTTAAAAAACTTATAAAATAAACATAAATTACCAAAAAGAAATTCTTTGAAATATAAGAATTTCTTTTTTTATTGGTGAAAATAATATTATCCACTTTAATGAAAGGATGGTCTGTATGAAAAAATTAAAGATTTTTCTTATTGCGCTTGCGTTTATATCCGTTTATTTTCTGCGCCTTGCGGTAATAGGGTTTTCAGGCGGAGCAAGCATTGCGGGGGTGCTTATATAATGGTAACGAAAAAGGAATATTCAAAAATCGTTGAAAAACATTCGGGGAAATCTCCGCTTTTAAAAGATATGCTTCGCGCATTCTGGGTAGGCGGTACGATATGTGTTGTCGGTCAGGCGTTACGCGATTTTTATACATCGCTTGACCTTGGAAAAGACCTTGCGGGTACGGCAACTTCAATCACGCTGATTTTTATTGCATCACTTCTTACGGCAACAGGCGTTTTTGACAAAATCGGCAAATATGCCGGCGCAGGCACGCTTGTCCCAATTACAGGGTTTTCAAACGCCGTCACTTCTCCCGCGATGGAGTTTCGGTCAGAAGGTCTTGTAACGGGTGTCGGCGCAAAAATTTTCACGGTGGCAGGGCCTGTCATCGTGTATGGCACGCTTTCAAGCATTCTTGCAGGTTTTATCTATTTTATTTTTATGAGGTGAAGTATGAAAGGCTCGGTTATATTTGATAAAAAGCCGTCCGTACTGTCGTTTTCTGCGGTGGTAGGCAAAAAAGAGGGAGAGGGCCCGCTTGGAAAATATTTTGACGAGGTCGAAGAAGATGCTTATTTCGGTCAGACCTCGTGGGAAAAGGCGGAGAGCGAAAATCTGAGCCGAAGCGTTGCCCTCACCCTTGAAAAAGGTGGTTTTTCCGCAAATGATATTGATTTTGCAATTTCGGGTGACCTTCTTAACCAGTGTATTTCATCGGGATACGCACTGCGTAGTCTTGGTATTCCGTTTTTCGGGGTGTATGGCGCCTGTTCCACTATGGCGGAGAGTATGCTCCTCGGCGCGATGATTTTTTCAGGCGGATTTGCACAGCGTGTGCTATGTGCGACAAGCAGTAATTTCTGCAGTGCCGAAAAGCAGTTCCGCACACCGCTTGAATACGGTGGTCAGCGCACTCCCAACGCTCAATGGACGGTTACGGGAAGCGGAAGTGTTGTCATCGGCGAAGGTAATGGTCCGTACATTGATGCCGTAACTTGCGGCAGAATTATGGATTTAGGCGTGTGCGACACATCTAACATGGGTGCGGCAATGGCACCTGCATTTACCGACAGCATTAAAAGGCATCTTGACGCCGTTGGGAAAAAGGCTTCCGATTACGACCTTATTTTGTCGGGTGATTTAGGTCTTGTCGGGAAAAGTATTGCGACGGAGCTTCTTGAAAAAGAAGGAATTTCACTCGGCGGACGCTACAACGATTGCGGGGCGATGATTTTTGACAAAGAAACACAAGACACCCACGCAGGCGGAAGCGGTTGCGGTTGCGCGGCGTCGGTTTTGTGCGGATATATTCTGCCGAAAATGAAAAAGGGTGAAATAAAAAGAGTTCTTTTCGGTGCGACGGGCGCACTGATGAGTCCTACCGCCACGATGCAGGGCGAAAGCATACCTTCAATTTCGCATATTGTTTCGCTGATGTCATAAAATCGCTTCATTATAAATACCTTATAAAAAGAGGTGTTTTATATTATGAAGAAAAACATCATAAACTATGCTTTTTTAGCGGCAGCTCTTTTGTTGCCGCTGCTTCTTTTCCTCGGAATGGTGTTTGCTGAGGAGGAAAAGGTGTGCTACATCACTTTTGACGACGGGCCTACGCTCAACACCCCCGTGATTTTAGAAACGCTTGAAAAATACGGGGCAAAGGCAACCTTTTTCGTGCTTGAAGAAAGGATTGTGCAGTACCCGGATTTTATAAAACAGATTTATCACAGTAAAAACGCAATCGGACTTCACGGGGTGAGTCATAGCGAGGCGATATATTCATCACCCACAGCACCGCTTGAAGAAATGAAGCGTGCCGGTAAATCTCTTGAACGGGTTATCGGAAAAGGAACAAATCTTGTCCGCGTGCCGTTTGGGTCAAGCTATCGTCTGACGGATGAGATGGCGAAAAACCTGGAAGATAACGGTTACAGAATATGGGACTGGAATGTTGACCCGCGCGACAGCGTCGGTACAATCATCCCTAAAAATGTAATGGAAAATCTGCACCGTGACCTTGAGCGTTGCAAAGATGTGCCCGTGATACTTCTTCACGACAGAAGAAGCACGGCAACCCTTCTTCCGCAGATGCTTGAGTACCTGAAATCACAGGGATACCAGATGCTTCCGTTAAGCGAAATTGATGCGCCGATAAATCACTTGAAGTAATTTGTTTTTTTATATTGACAAACGGAGTTCGCTGTGATATTATGCTATTTGGCATATTATCCCGTTGCTATGGATTGCGGTTTCTCCAACCCATTCCTTGGCTTCGCCAGCACTTGGTCAGGGAGGTTTTGCCGAAAATATTATTTTAAGGAGGTTTCTTTATCATGTTAAAGGAAAAGAAACAGAGCATTATTGATCAGTACAAGCTTCACGAAGGCGACACAGGTTCTCCCGAGGTTCAGATTGCTATTCTTACAGAAAGAATCAACCACCTCAACGAGCATCTTAAGGTTTACAAGAAGGACCATCATTCAAGACGCGGTCTTCTTAAGATGGTTGGTCAGAGAAGAGGTCTTCTCAACTACCTTACAAAGGTTGACATCAACCGTTACCGTGCAATCGTAGAAAAGCTCGGCTTGAGAAAGTAATCACAGCTCAAAATGGTATCGGAGGAGCGATGCTCCTCCGACCTATTAAAGTCAGGGTTTTCCTGGCTTTTTCGCGATAATTGGAAAAAACAGAATATGGAAGGGTGTTGGGTTAGCACTTAAGAAAGAGGGACAATCCTTGTAGTACATACTTCGGTTATTCAGTTTTCTTAAGTGATAAACAACAACCCTTTCAAAGAAATTTTATTTGGAGGTTATGTTATGTTTAAGACTTTTGAAACAGAGTTCTGTGGAAGAAAACTTGTTGTTGAAACAGGTAAAATGGCACAGCTTGCAGGCGGAAGCTGTCTTGTTCGTTACGGCGAAACAGTTGTTCACGCAACTGCTACAGCATCTGCAAAGCCCAGAGAAGGCGTTGATTTCTTCCCTCTGGCAGTAGATTATGAAGAAAAGCTTTACGCTGTTGGTAAAATCCCCGGCAGCTTCTTAAAGAGAGAAGGACGTCCTACTGAAAAGGCAATCCTTGCTTCAAGATGTATTGACCGTCCTATCCGTCCTCTTTTCCCCAAGGACCTTCGTAACGACGTTGCAGTAGTTACAACAGTTATGAGCGTTGAGCCCGATAACGATCCCGTTGTTACTGCTATGATCGGTGCATCAATCGCTATTTCAATCTCATCAGTTCCCTTTGCAGGTCCTATCGCAGGCGCTACAGTTGGTCTTGTTGACGGCAAGGTTGTTGTTAACCCCACAAAGCAGCAGCGCGATAAGAGTGAAATGTTCCTCACAATCGCAGGTACAAAGGCAAAGGTTAATATGATTGAAGCAGGTGCTAATCAGGTTCCCGATGATTTAGTATTTGAGGGTATTATGGCTGCACACGCTGAAATCGCAAAGATGTGTGAATTCATCGAAAGCATTCAGGCTGAAATCGGCAAGCCCAAGTTCGATTACGAACATATGGAAGTTCCGGAAGATGTTTACGAAGCAGTTAAGGAAATCGCAATCGAAAAGGTTCGCGCTGCTCTTGATACAGATGACAAGAACATCCGCGAAGAAAACCTTAAGGAAGTATATTCATTTGTTTACGAAGCACTTGCAGAGCGTTTCCCCGAAATGGAAGGCGTTATTGACGAGGCTCTCTATAAATTGCAAAAGTATGTTGTACGTCGCTGGATTCTTGACGATGGCAAGCGTGTAGACGGTCGTGGTCTTAACGACATCCGTCCTCTTGCATCTGAAGTAGGTCTTCTTCCCCGTACACATGGTAGCGGTATGTTCACTCGTGGTCAGACTCAGGTACTTACAACTTGTACATTGGGTATGGTTTCTGAAGAACAGCTCCTTGACGGCATTGACGACGAAGAAACAAAGCGTTATATGCACCACTACAACTTCCCCTCATATTCAGTTGGCGAAACAAGAGCGAGCCGCGGTCCCGGCAGACGTGAAATCGGTCACGGTGCACTTGCTGAAAAGGCTCTTGTTCCCGTTATCCCCTCAACAGAGGAATTCCCCTACACACTCCGTCTTGTATCTGAAGTTCTTTCTTCCAACGGTTCTACTTCACAGGGTAGTATCTGTGGTAGTACACTTGCACTTATGGATGCAGGCGTTCCGATTAAGGCTCCCGTTGCAGGTATCTCTTGCGGTCTTGTAACAGAGGGCGACAGATATATCACAATGGTTGATATTCAGGGTCTTGAAGACTTCTTCGGCGATATGGACTTCAAGGTAGCAGGTACTAAAGACGGTATCACAGCTATTCAGGTTGATATCAAGATTGACGGTCTTTCACCCGAAATCATCCGCGAAGCTCTTGAAAAGACAAGAGAAGCACGCATCAAGATTCTTGACGAATGTATGCTTCCCTGCATCGCAGAGCCCCGCACACGACTTTCAAAATACGCGCCCAAGATTGTTTCAACAACAATTGATCCCGAAAAGATTCGTGAGGTTATCGGCAGCGGCGGTAAAGTTATTCAGAAGATTGTTGCTGAAACAGGTGTTAAGATTGACATCGAAGAAAACGGCACAGTATTCTTTGCAGGTACTGACGATGAAGCTATCGAACGCGCACTTCGTATCGTTCGCGGCATTGCAGGCGATATCGAAATCGGCGATATCTTCAGCGCAACTGTAACAAAGATTATGGAATTCGGCGCATTTGTTGAATATCTTCCCGGTAAGGAAGGTCTTGTTCACATCAGCAAGCTTGACACAAAGAGAGTTGAAAAGGTTTCTGATGTTGTCAGCGTAGGCGACCGCATCAATGTTATGCTTATAGAAATTGACCGTATGGGACGCTACAATTTCTCACGCAAGGACACAATGATCGCTCCTGAAGAAGAATAAAAATTTTAGGAAGCGTCCTTTAAGGAGGACGCTTCTTTTTCTCTTAAAAGGGCATATACTTTAAAAGACTGACAATAGTCCGAACCTGCCTTGAACGGTGGATTTTCGGTATCTTTTGGTTTGTCATCCTATCAAGATTGGAGATTATTCTATGAATATAGTAGTACTTGCAGGCGGACTCAGCACCGAGCGTAATGTTTCCCTCACAACAGGTGCAAAGGTACAGAATGCACTTGTGGAAAACGGACATCACGCAATTCTGGCTGACGTTTTTATGGGTTACAAGCTTTCCGGTTCTGTAGAAGAGGAATTCAGAAACGCAACAAAGGGCGCGCAGATTGAAAAAATCAGCGAGCTTGTTCCCGATCTGGAAAAAATAAAGAAAGACCGCGGTACAAACCCTGATGTATTTTTCGGGGAAAATATAATTGAGCTTTGCTCTTATGCTGACGTTGTTTTTATGGCGCTTCACGGTGAAAACGGTGAAAACGGCAGACTTCAGGCGGCGTTTGACCTTATGGGAATAAAGTATACCGGCAGCGGATACCTCGGTTGTGCCGTTAGTATGCATAAAAACCTTACAAAACAGATTTTCAAGGCGTTCGGCGTACCCACGCCTGAAGGCAGAATGATTAAAAAAGGTGAAAAAGTTTCCTTCGGCGATTTTGTCAGCAACAAGCTTGTTGTTAAAACCTGTTGCGGCGGAAGCAGTATCGGCGTTTATATCGTAGAAAACGAAAAGGAATTTAACAGCGCAGTAGAAGAGGCGTTTGCACTTGAGGATGAAGTTCTTGTAGAAGAATTCATTCAGGGACGCGAGTTCTCCGTAGGTGTTTTGGGCGATACTGCACTTCCTGCGATTGAAATCATCCCCAAGGAAGGATTTTACGATTACAAAAACAAGTATCAGGCAGGCGCGACAATTGAAATCTGCCCTGCAGAAATCACAAAAGAGCAGTCGGACAAGATGCTTACCGCTGCAAAAAATGCGTTCAAGGCACTCGGTCTTAATGGCTATGCACGAATGGACTTTTTGCTTGACGAAAATGACAATATTTATTGTCTTGAGGCAAATTCCCTTCCCGGAATGACGCCGACAAGCCTTCTTCCTCAGGAAGCGGCTGCCGTGGGAATTTCCTATAACGAGCTTTGCGAAAAAATTATTTCATTATCCTAACCAAAAGAGAATAGTCCGAACCTGCCTTAAACGGTGGAATTTCGGTTAAGCACACGGGGGTGTTTTTATGACAACAAAAATAGATTTTACAATAAGAGAAATACTTGCCGCTACAAATGGCTCTTTTACGGGCGATTGCACACTTCTTGACGAGTGTATAACATCAACCGTAATTGACAGTCGCAAAGCCGTAGCAGGAAGTCTTTTCATCGCTATAAAGGGTGAGAAGGTTGACGGTTACGACTATATTCCTGCGGCAGTTGATAACGGCGCTCTGTGCATTATTACGAACCGCGCTTATGAGGGATACCCCTGCGTTGTGGTAAATGACAGCGTTGAGGCTTTTCAGTGTATCGCGCGTGAGTACCGTAAAAAGCTCAATATAACAGTTATCGGTATCACGGGAAGCGTCGGCAAAACCACTACAAAGGAAATCGTTTCCTCTGTTCTTGAGCAGAAGTACAAGGTGGTCAAAACCGAGGGTAATCTCAATAACGGACTTGGACTTCCTCTTACTATTATGTCTATCCGTCCCGACACAGAAGTTGCCGTTGTTGAAATGGGTATGAATCATTTCGGTGAAATGCACCGTCTTTCATCAATCGCAGTACCGACAATGTGCATACTGACAAATATCGGTGTTTCGCATATAGAAAACCTTGGCTCCCGCGAGAATATCCTCAAGGCAAAGAGCGAAATTTTTGATTATATGAGCAGAACTGCGCGCTCGATATTAAACGGCGACGATGATTTGCTCACAACACTTGATATCCCTAACCGTTGTGATTACGGTTTTGATTCGAAAAATGATATATTCATTGAATCATTCCTTGAACACGGTTTTGACGGAACCGACTTCGTTGCCAACGTATTCGGTGAAAGATATGACTGTCACATATCCGTACCGGGAAGACATGTTCTCTTCGCGGCTATGGCGGCTATGGCGGCAGGAAGCTGGCTTGGACTTACTCACAGCCAGATTGAAGACGGCATTGCAAACGCAAAAACAATCAGCGGTCGTACAAATATCATAAAGGCGGAAAAATACACCCTTATTGACGATTGCTACAATGCTGCACCCCCATCTATGAAAAGCGGTATTGACCTTCTTTCAAAGAGTGATGGCTACCCCCGTAATGTCGCTATTTTCGGCGATATGGGTGAGCTTGGTCCCGACGAAAGGTATCTGCACAGAACTGTCGGAGAATATGCGGCAAAGAGTAAGATTGACCTTCTTATCGCAATCGGCACACTTTCAAAAGAAACTTTTGATGCCGCAGTAGAAAAGGGCGGCTGTGCAATGTGGTTTGAAACAAAAGAGGAATTTCTTGCAAAGAAGGACGAAATCCTTCAGGAAGGCGACGCAATTCTTATAAAGGCGTCTAACTTTATGAAATTTTCAGAAATTGTTGAGGCATTGAAAAAATGAAAACATTAAAGATACGAGTATTATCCCTTGCGCTGATATTTGTTCTTATTTTCTCCGTTTCGGCAAGTGCTCTTTCGCTTAACGCAACGGGGGCAATAAGCATTAACAGCTACACGGGAGAAGTTTATTACGAAAAAAACGCTGATGCTCAGATGACCCCTGCGAGTATGACTAAAATCATGACTCTTTACATATTGTTCGAAAAAATGGCAGAGGGTGGATTTGACGAAAGCACTCCTATCCCCGTTTCAGTAAACGCGGCAAATAAATCGCGTGAAAAGGGTGTTACAAACATTCCGCTTACCGCAGGCGAAATGCTTCAGATTTCCACACTTATTGACGCTGTCGGCGTCGTTTCGGCGTGTGCCTGCGCAACAGTTGTAGCGGAATACATAAGCGGAAGCGAGTGGCAGTTTGCCCAGCTTATGAACGAAACTGCGCGAAATTTAGGGATTTCAGCTTATTTTGAAGATGCTTCGGGGCTTTCCGACAACAATCTTATTTCGCCTCGCGGTGTGGCACAGCTTGTGAATATTTTCATCACAAAGTATCCCCGAATCCTTGACTATACCTCAAAGGCATCTGTCACTATAAAGGGTAAGGTTTACGAATCAACGAACTATCTTCTCCCGATAAGCGAGTCAAACTTCTGCTACGCAGGTGCTGACGGCTTTAAAACAGGTACTACCACAAAGGCAGGAAAATGTTTTGCGGCTACTGCGCAGAGGAATGGAAACCGCGTAATTTCTGTCGTAATGAATTCACAGACAAACGATTTGCGTTTTACCGATACTATCGCTCTTTTGAACGATGCGTTTTCAAGAACTGATTCTCTCAGCGCAAATATGTTCACAACCGATATAAGAGCGTTTATCAACGGAATGGAAATTCCGTGCTATTACAAAAAATTCGGCACGAATGAGGTTTGCATAACTGCCGAGGATTTGCGTTCATACGGATTTGATACGCATTATGACGAGGTTACATCAACGCTTTACATAATGGAAAACCCGTCAAAAGAATTCTCTCCGCTTGTATGTCAGAAGAGCGCTACCGAGATTGCACACAATATTTATCCGCATCCCAATCTTAAGGCTGTGCTTGTAAAGGGCGGCGTTTCATACAAGCTCAGGACAGCCGTTTCACTCGGTGGTCAGTGTGCGATAAGCATTGACGAGCTTGGAAGCTATTACACAAAATTGTGGAACGACAGCACCAGATGGATTGATATTTTTACAAAATAAGTAACAAAAGGTACAGTCAAAAGACTGTACCTTTCAGCGTGTCGATAAACCTATCGACGCGCTGGCAGACGAGGAAAAAGAAAGGTAAATCTGTTCAAGGCAAGCTCGTCGGCGTACGAGGGTACGGTAG
>JAZNLD010000208.1:0-6091 GCA_045578925.1 Clostridia bacterium | reverse complement strand
CAAAAGCAACTCGGAGATTTACTGGGGATTAGCGACAGGGCAGTTTCAAAATGGGAATCAGGATTATCAAAACCGTCGGGAGAAAATCTTATTTCTTTAGCAAGAATATTTAATGTACATGTAGAAAGTTTTTTTGAAATTCCATATCATATAAAAACAAAAAGAGATAATGTTGTCGGCGGTATGGAATCATTGACAGAATTATATAAAATCGGACGAGGACCATCAAGCTCACATACAATCGGACCCGAAAAGGCATGCTTGATTTTTAAAAAACGAAATAAAGATGCAGATAGATACAAGGCTATTCTTTATGGTTCTCTTGCTAAAACGGGCAAAGGACATTGCACAGACGAAGTAATTAGGAAAACATTTTTTCCGTATGAATGCGAAGTAGAGTTTAACTACATTTTTGAAGATATTCCGCATCCTAATACAATGGAACTTATTTCTTACAAGAAAAATGTTGAACAAGAAAGAGTTAAGGTTTTTAGTATAGGTGGCGGAAGTATTGCGTTTGAGAATGATGATGTAAGAAATCCAGAAAAGATATATAAGCTTGATAAATTTAACTCTATAGCAAAATATTGTGAAGAAAAGAACATAAGGCTTTGGCAATATGCTATTGAAAATGAAGACAAAGATTTTTCAAACTATATGCAAAGCATATGGGATGCTATGAAAATATCTATTAAAAACGGGTTGATAGACACAGGGGAACTTCCCGGTGGTTTGGGAGTTCAAAAGAAAGCAAACTCTTTATTTAACAGTCAGCATGTTGACGAAACCCCTGTAACAAAAGAAAACAGAAAAGTTTGTGCTTATGCTTTTGCTGTTGGCGAACAAAATGCATCGGGAGAAAAAATTGTTACTGCACCTACTTGTGGTGCGGCAGGTATTGTGCCCGCGGTATTATACTATCAGCAAGAGAAAAACGATTTTAGTGATGAAAGCATAATTCGTGCACTTATGACCGCAGGAATAATAGGAAATTTGATAAAAACAAATGCATCAATATCCGGTGCTGAATGCGGATGTCAGGCAGAAGTTGGAAGTGCCTGTGCTATGGCTGCTGCGGCACTTGGTGAATTATTTGAGCTTTCTATTGATAAAATTGAGTATGCTGCGGAAATTGCTATAGAACATCATTTGGGGCTTACGTGTGACCCGATTTGCGGATTAGTACAAATACCTTGCATCGAGAGGAATGCAGTTGCTGCAATGAGGGCGATAAATGCTGTCAATTTAGCAAGCTTTTTATGGGATACAAGGAAAATTTCATTGGATAAAGTTATTCGAACAATGAAAGAAACAGGCGATGATATGAACAAATCATATAAAGAAACTTCTGAGGCGGGACTTGCAAGACTTCATATAAACAAATAAACGCAAGGACAATTCGATTGCGTTCGGATAAGTAATAGAATATATAAAATTTAATACATTAGTTTGCCGATTTATTATATTTACATATACTATCGGAGCGAGAAAATCCAGTATTCTCGCGGGTTCTAAGGAAATGTGCTAAAGGAAAAACAGTTGAAAAACTACAAATAATACATACGGAGGTTTTTTTATGAAAGATATAAAAATGGCAGTAGAAAAACACAAACAGTTAATTTTGGATACAGAGAGGTTTATCTGGCGGCATCCTGAAACGGGATATAAAGAGTTTGAAACATCAGCATATATGGAAGATATCTTTAAAAAGCTTGGGTACGACCTTGTTACGGCGGATGGTATCACCGGTTTTTATACGGTTTTGGATACAGGAAAACCAGGTCCGGAGATTTTGATACTTGCTGAACTGGATTCTATAATATGCCCTGAGCATAAGGATGCAAATCCCAAAACGGGTGCGGTACATTCATGCGGACACAATGCGCAGTGTGCGGCACTTGTAGGCATTGCCGCTGCTCTTAAAGAACCAGGAATTCTGGGAAAATTATGTGGAAAAATCAGACTTTGTGCTGTGCCGGCAGAAGAACTTTTGGAGATTGAATATCGAACAGAGCTAAAAAAGCAAGGTAAAATTAAATATTTTGGGGGCAAAACAGAATTTTTGTCAAGAGGATATTTTGATGGCGTTGATATTGCTTTTATGGTACATACAACAGTGAATGATTTTGGGGTTCGAAAAGGGTCAGTAGGATGTTTAGCAAAGCAGATTACATATAAGGGGGTAGCGGCACATGCCGGTGGATCACCATGGAATGGGAAAAATGCACTTTATGCAGCAAATTGCGGTATTAATGCTGTCAACGCAATTCGTGAAACCTTTAAGGAAAGTGATATAATAAGAGTGCATCCTATCATTACAAATGGTGGCTCAATGGTAAATGCAATACCGGAAAAAACGGTACTTGAAAGCTATGTGCGTGGTGCAAGCTTCGAAGCTATTTGCGAAGCAAATAGGAAGGTAAATCAGGCTCTGTGCGGTGCAGCACTTTCTATTGGAACAAATATTGATATAACTGATACTCCCGGATATGCTCCCCTTATAAATGATGAGAACATGATGCAAATAGTCTCAGAGGCAGCAGCATTGGCTATTCCCGAATACGAATTTAAAAAATATGATAATATTAGCTCTGGTAGTACCGATATGGGGGATTTGAGTTGTATTATGCCTGTAGTGCATCCCTATGCAGCAGGTGCTACGGGAAAATCTCACGGTAGCGACTATGAAATCAAAGACCCGGTGGCAGCTTGTGTGGCATGTGCAAAGATGCAACTTGGAATGCTTATGATACTTCTTTCTGATGATGCGAAAAGAGCAAGAAAGGTAATTGAGGAATTTAAACCGCAATTTGCATCAAAAGAAGAATATCTTGCATTTATGGATAGTCTTAATCAATCCGGTGACAGGATTGATTATTCAAACGAGAGTAAAGTTACTGTTAATATAGACTAAATAACAAACAAAAGGGGAAAAACTTAAAGGAATGGAACAAGGCGAGAATTTTAGTCTTTCTATACTTTCTCTGTGCACTCGTAAAAAAACTCGTGGTTATACCACGAGCTTTTTTGTTTCAAAAATTCCATATAGTTATGATAATTCCATTTACTTGCAGTATATAGTGATGTATAATATAATAAACGGAATAGGGCATTATGCCTTTAAATCGGTAATACGATTAAAAGTAGTAATGTTGGTTTTAAAAATTTTGATAAAAGGTTGTGTTATGGATGGAAATTAAACAGGCCGCAATGGTCGGAACGCTGGAATCCAGCGATATCCAGATCAGTATCTCTCCTAACGACGGAAAGGGACTGGAAATTCAACTTCAAAGCGTTGTTAAATCTCAGTTCGGTGATTCAATAACTGCTACTATAACAGAAGTCCTGAATGAGTTCGGAATAAAGGATGCAATTGTAAACGCAGTTGACCGTGGTGCACTCGAGTGGATTATCCGCGCGAGAATGCAATCTGCGTGCTGTCGTGCTACAGGCACAGAGTTCAACTGGAAAGGGGAGGATAAGTAATGCAAAATACTGCTAAACTTAAACGCACCTCTCTTTATGTCAGCGGTGCAAGTCCTATCAATATGATTCAGGCGGCGTTTTATAACGAAGACTGTATTGTATATGACCTTGAAGATTCAGTTCCCAATTCTGAAAAGGATGCTGCCCGTCTTGTTGTGTATAACACAGTTCGTTATCACAGACCATCTAACAAGTATGTTATCATCCGTGTAAACGGTATCTATTCAGAATATATTGATGAAGACCTTGAAGCAGCGGTTCGTGCCAACCCCGACGCTATTCGTATTCCCAAGGTGGAATATAAGGAAGAGGTTGTTCGTATTTGTCAGCGTATTACTGAAATTGAAAAAGCAGCAGGTATGGAAGTAGGCAAAATTGAAGTATGGTGTAATATCGAATCATACCTCGGTCTTATCAATGCTTACGAAATTGCAACTGCTGACGATCGTGTAGTAGCGCTCGCTCTCGGTGCAGAGGACTTTACTGCAAGTATGAAGTCACATCGTACAAAGGAAGGTCTTGAAATCTTCTACGCACGAAATGCACTTCTTACTGCTTGCCGTCACGCAGGCGTTGAGGCAATTGATGCGGTATTCTCTGATATCAACGACCTTGAAGGACTCAGGGAGGATACGGCTCTTACCCGTAACCTCGGTTTTGATGGTAAGACCTGTGTTCACCCCAGACAGATTGATATTGTAAACTCTTTCTTCACACCCAGCAAAAAGGAAATCAAGTACGCTCTCCGCGTGCTTCGTGCAGTTGAAGAAGGCGCGGCGCAGAAAAAAGGAGCCGTTACACTTGACGGCAGTATGATTGATAAACCTATGGAGCTTCGTGCAAGAACAACACTTGCTCAGGCAGAAGCGGCAGGAATAAACATTGAGGAGGAATTACTATGATAAATGCAGTAGGTCGTGAATTACCCGAAAAAATCGGCGATTACATAGTAAAGCCTTACGCAGGTCCAAAGGAAACTATAGAAGCCGAAAAGGAAGTTTCTTCACGCAGAAAACCCAGCAAGCGTGCTACAACAGAAACAAAGCTTATGCCCGATTTGAAAGAAGCGATAAAGGCAACAGGTCTTAGTGACGGAATGACAATTTCTTTCCATCACAGCTTCCGTGAGGGTGACTACATAATCGGTCAGGTGCTTACAGCCATTAAGGAACTTGGAATCAAGGGACTTCGTTTCGCGCCGAGCGCAGTTGTAAATATAAAAAATCCCTCAATCGTGGATTTTGTAAAAGATGGTACAATCAACCGTATTCAGGCAAGTGGTATCCGCGGTGAACTCGGTGACGCAGTAGTAGACGGTCTTGAGCTTGCCGAGCCTGTTATCCTTCGTCCTCACGGCGCTCGTCCTCACGCAATTGAATCGGGTGACCTTTCAATTGATGTAGCTTTCATCGGCGCATCGGCGGCAGACGAAATGGGTAACTGTACAGGTCAGGTTGGTCCTAACGCCTGTGGCAGCCTCGGTTATTCATTTATCGATTCAACCTGTGCGGAAAATGTGGTGGTAATAACTGATAATTTAGTTCCTTATCCCTGTGTTCCGATTTCTATTTCACAGATGTATGTAGACTACGTTGTAAAGGTGGACCAGATTGGCGATTCTGCAAAAATCGGTGCAGGCGCTGCCCGCAGAACGAAAAATCCCCGTGACCTTCTGATTGCACAGCGTGCGGCAGATGTTATGGCGGCAAGCAGACTCTTTAAGGACGGTTATTCATTCCAGACAGGTGCAGGTGCAATAAGCATCGCTTGTACGGACTTCCTTGCCGAGCATACTGAAAAAGCAGGAATTCAGGCAAGCTATGCCCTCGGCGGAATGACTGCCAACATTGTTGATATGTATGAAAAAGGCCTTGTACGCACTCTTCTTTGCTCGCAGTCATTTGACGCGGTGGCAGCAAGAGCGATTGTGGATAATCCCAATATCGTCGAAATCGACAATTCAATGTACGCTAATATGTTTAACAAGAGTTGCGCTCTTAACAAACTTAACTTCGGTGTTCTTGGCGCACTTGAAATTGACGTGGACTTCAACATCAACATCCTGACAGGTTCAAACGGTGAAATGATGTCGGGTATCGGCGGCGGCCCTGATGTTGCAGACGGTGCAGATATTTCTATCGTAACACTCCCCATTGTCCGCGGACGAATCCCCTCGGTAGTAGGCAAGGTATTCACCTGCTGTACACCCGGTTCATCCGTAGCGGTTGTAGTAACCGAAGCGGGCATTGCGCTTAACCCCAAGCACAAGAGTTACGAGATGCTTAAAGAGGACCTTCAGAAGGCAGGAATCAAAACTGTTTCCATCGTAGACCTTATGAAGACTGCATACTCGCTTACAGGTGTTCCCAAGCCTGTTGAAACAACTGATAAAATTACCTGTATCGTTGAATATCGTGACGGCAGTGTAATTGATGTTATCAGACAGATAAAAAGAGATTAATTTTAATTAAAATAAAAAATATTCAAAAGTATTTGGAGGAAAATGTAATGAACACAATGGAAGAAACAAGAAAATTTTTAGAATCACTCGGTCAGCCCGGCGGAGACCTTTACACTCTCCCGGATTCAGACAAGCGTTTTGACG
>JAZNLD010000207.1:0-6209 GCA_045578925.1 Clostridia bacterium | reverse complement strand
TGTCCAAGACAATCTCTATCGTACCCTCGTACGCCGACGAGCTTGTCTTGAACAGATTTACCTTTCTTTTTCCTCGTCTACCAGCGTGTCGATAGGTTTATCGACACGCTGAGTACCGTTTCCCAAGAAACGGTACTATTTTTTATTTGTTTATGTAGCTGATAAGAGGTTTTATTTCGTCAATATTTGTGAAATCACCGTCAGCGTCGCAAAGTTCTATGAGAAGTTTCTCCATCTCGGTAGGTTCTTTTTTTGAAGACATTATTTTTTTTAATGTCTTAAGAGCGCCACGATGCACGGGGGTAAGCTCATCCAAGACCATCTTTCCCATAAAGTTAAAAAGCTTTATGTTTTCGGGAACCCCCTGTTTGAAATTCTTTTCAACAACATACTTGTCATAGTAGTCACGGCAATCAAGCGGTGTTATACCCGTTGTATAAATGGCGATTTTTTTATCCTTCAGCTTATCAATATTCTTTGTGATAAGTGTTACACCGTTTATAACCTCGGCATAAAGTCCGCCACCATAAACTATTGTATCGTAATTCTGAAGTTCCTGTGCCGATACGCTTTTAGCTTCGGCAATATCACAATCAAGCTCCTTCGCAATCCATTCGGCGTAGGTTTTTGTACTGCCGTATTTTGTTTTATAAATCACTATTGCATTCATTCTATTTCCTCCTGCATTCAAGAAATTATGTCCGTTCTATATTATTTGTTGTCAAGTGCAGTTATGCAATTTCATATTGACTTTTTTCCAAGTATTTTTACAAAAAACTTTATTCCGACTCCTGTTATTACTGTCGCGATTATTGTACCCTCACCTATTCCGACAATTTGAAAGTTGAAGAAAGAAAGTGAAAGCACCGCCGCAAGCAAAACGCAAAAAGTATCAAACGCTATTTTCACTGTGCTGAAATCCTTTTTAAGCTCATCTGCAATAACCTTAACAATAGCTTCTGCAGGATTCATAACCCTGTTTGCTATTACAGTAATTGCGATTCCGAAAGACAGAACAATCACTCCGGATACAGTCATCAGCAATCTGACAGCATACATATTTGTCGGTATGTATGAAAACACCTTGACACCAAAATCCGTAAACCAACCGAAAATTATCGAAACGGGAATCTGCAAAAATTCAATTGGCTTAAATCGTCTTTTCAAAATAATAATCTGTGCCAGTATCATAACGAGATTCCATAATGCTGCCCAGGTACCTAAAGTCATAAAGGTAAACCTGATACTTATCACATTAGGCACAGATGAAATCGTAGAAACGCCAAGGCCTGCACATTTTGTAAGCGCTATGCCTAAACCCATAAAAAATGATCCTATAATGACCAATGAATAATCTTTAAAAAGTCTCATAAATTTCTCCGATGTTATATCAATATATATCCCGATGTTTCATAAATTGCCTTGCCGGATTTGTAGTGATTTTTAAGTGCTCTGTAAAGAGAAGTAGTCTCGGGCAATTTATCAAAATCAGGATTTTCATCTATTATACCGAAAACAAATCTGAGGGCATCTTTACCCAAACTCTTTTGTGCATAGCGCGAAAATCTTTTTCCGAAATTTGCGATATTGGATGTTTCAGGCAATATTTCGGCAAGTTGCGGATCGCACAACCACGAAGTGCAGCAAATTGCACCAAAACTTTCTTCAGGATAATATTTTTTTACAAACCGAATCGCTTCTTTAAGTGATTCTTCTACCTGTTCAGGAGTGAATTTTGTTCCTTTCGGAATATGTAGTTTTATAACTCTGTCACTCGGAGAAATTTTCTTTTCCCAATCTGCCTTGGACAGTTCAATCTTTTCATTTGAAACATATCCGTTTTCAAGGTAAGGATGTCCGATAAAGCAGTCTTCTGTTTCGGTAACATCAGCGTAAAAAGAGCCTTCCTCATCCTCAAAATATTTTGAGCCGAGCGGAAAACCACTTTTGTGGAAATTTCGGTCTGATGCAAGAGCGATGCTCTCCCCTTTTTTATTTGCAAAAACGATTGCACCGGGATTCATCCTCCCCAAGACCTCAATATTAAAGCAACCTATGGGGATTATATTACTGTTTACCATATGTCGCTGCCACCAGTAGCCCATATATCCGTCCCTTTTATAAACGGCGCGGAACGAGTCGAGTCCGTCCGTAAAATAGCGAAGTGCACCTATTATTTGTTCTTTGGGGATTCCGCGTTTATGAAGGCTGTTATAAATTCGGTCTATATGCGAACAAACCGCAAGTCCGAGAAGCATATCATAAGGGAGAGGGTCCTCTCCCCAAGGTGCCTGTGGCGGGACGAAACCTTCATGTTCGTCGCCAAGATTCATTGAATAAGCTACTATGGCAAGAAGCTTTTTGAGGTCTTCGTTTTTTGAAATCATTTCTGCTGCACGAGTAAATGAATCAAGATTTTCTCCGAAAATACCATACTTTGCCTCAATATCTTCATAGTAAGAAACTGTCGCACACGGCAGTCCGTTCTTTTCATAATCTACCATAATATCATCGTATAGATCACACCAGACTTCCGGCCATTGGGTGCAACCGAATTTTTCCATAAGACTTTCAATATTCATAAATCCACTCTTTCTCCAAGTAAATTAATCAAATCTGCAATTGCATATTCGTCGTTACGCTTAACAATAATATCCGCGGCCGCCTTAACGCGGTCAAGACCGTTAGCGACACAGACACCAATATCTGCACCCATTAAAAGCGGAATGTCGTTTTCATAGTCGCCTACCCCTACGGAGGTATGTATTGTTTTAAGGTATTCTTTTATAAACCTTATTGCATTCCCTTTCGTTGACGATATAGAATTGAATTCTACCCCTGAATTCCAGGATTTTGCAATATAGCATCCGCCAAACTGCGCTTTTGTTAGTGCAAATTTCTTAAAATCATCAGCACTTTCAGCCGAGGGAAAACGACACACTATTTTAAGCGGAAAAGAGTCATTCAAACCGCTTGGAATACATTGGTAGTCAAAAGAGAAACTTTCTCCTTCCTCATAACCATTGTGTGCAGTTATTTCAAAATTTTCACCCTGATAATCACTTATGAATTCTAAAAAGGTCTTAAGCGAAAAACCGAGGGGCGTTTTTTTAAGAACTACTCTTTTTTCATAGTCGTAAATTATACTTCCGTTTACAAGACAGGCAGGGGCATTTATGCAGTCAAGAAGATTCATTTTCAAAAGGTAATCTACATTTCTTCCCGTGGTGAATGTAAATTTCCCGCCCTCTTTTTTAAAATATTCGACTGCTTTTTTGTTTTCTAAAATTATCTCTTCCGAGCCGGTAAAAGTACCGTCTATATCAGAGCATATTAAAATTCCGTCAAACTTTCCCATTGCTTTCTCCTTGTTAGGTATCAGAACATTCCCATATTCATATTATTCATATCATTCATCTGCTGAGCGGCTGTGTCGGAAGGGTTGAATCCCGGTCCCTGAACATATCCGCCATGGTCAAACGGTGTTACTGCTTTCATTGATTCTTCCATACTGCGACGATTCATTTCATCCATCATCTGCTGGTTCATCTGACGGTTTGTTTCCTCCATCATTTGACGATTAAAATCATCGTGCATCTGCATATTGTTATTATAGGTGTTGCTTCTGCTCCCGCCTGAATGAGAGTTGCTTCTTCGCTTATTATACATAGAATTATACTGCTTCATAGTTTTTCCGAGAGTCTTTTTGTTATACATAATCCCGTTTGCAACACTTACCGCAACGATACCGAGAAGCACAACCGCCACGGATATAGTCAGTATTAAATTATTTATGGGAGCATTTTCTAATTTTTCCAGTCCTTCTGCAAAGGCATTGACTGATACAGACATTAAAAATAAAAGTGTAATTATAAGCTTTTTCATAATCAGTTCTCCTCCCCGAAGCACGCTTTTTCAAGAAGCGGATTATAAGGCAATTTCTTTGAACTATTGAGAATGATGATATTGATAATCAATTCTACAAGACAGTAAAATGATAAGAGTCTGACTGAAAGATGACTTGACTGTAAAGTAACAGCATAAATTATCGCCAGAACCACTCTGCCGAAAATACTGCGTCCAAAAACATTCTTCCCCCTGAATATGTACGCCATTTTGTATATCGAAGGCTTTGTAAGAGCAAATAAAAAGCCCCATATTACTGCTATACCTATACTGATAGTGAGAAACGGCTGAGTATATACATCATACGCTTCGGAAACATCTTTGGCATATATAAGCGCATATATACCATTGTAAATACTGATAAGAAGCAGCCCCGAAGGTACGAAACGCATAATTGCCGCATTTATCCATCGAAGGATAAAAAGCGGTGTTTTTAAGACGCCGAAAACAAATTTTTTCATATTTACACATCCTTATTTTTTGTATGTAATTAGATTATACCACCGCTTAAAGCATTATGCAAATTAAAAAAGCAGAAACCGCATAAATTTCGGTTTCTGCTTTTAATGCTATTTAGACATTTTTGTAAATATGTACACAATTACAGCAATAAGTGCCATTACAACGAAAATAGCAAGCATGCCCTGCCACATAACCTGTACTGCGCTCATTAAATCTTTAGCATTATACATAATCTATATCCTCCCTTATTTTATGAGCTGCGGAATAAGATTAAGAATCATTCCGCCTGCTATAACTGATGCAATCTGTCCTGAAACATTAGCACCAACTGCGTGCATAAGAAGGAAGTTTTGAGGATCTGCTTCCTGACCGAGCTTCTGAATTACGCGCGATGACATGGGGAATGCAGAAATACCTGCCGCACCAACCATGGGGTTTATCTTATTTTTTGTAAAGAGATTCATAAACTTTGCAAAGAACACACCTGCAATAGAGTCAAATACGAATGCTACAAGACCAAGTCCCATGATGATAAGAGTCTGAATATTTACAAACTGTTCTGCTATCATACTGAATGAAATTGTTATACCCAAAAGGAGAGTTACAAGGTTTGCAAGTACCTTCTGTGCTGTTTCTGAAAGTGAATCAAGCACTCCACATTCTCGTAAAAGGTTACCAAACATAAGGAATCCAACGAGTGCAACAGATGTAGGAGCGATGAAACCTGCGACAAAAGTTACAATTACAGGAAATGCAATTCTGAGGAACTTTGATACATTTGCAGGATTGTATGCCATTTTAATCTGGCGTTCCTTTTTAGTTGTAACCGCTTTGATTGCAAGGGGCTGAATAATTGGAACGAGAGCCATATATGAGTATGCGGCAACGGCTATCGGTCCTACATACTGTGATTTAAGTACCTGCGAAACCAAAATGGATGTCGGGCCGTCAGCAGCACCGATTATACCGATTGAAGCGGCATCCTTGAGGTCAAATCCGAGCAATACTGCAACGATAATAACAAAGAAAATACCAAACTGTGCCGCTGCACCGAAAAGGAACATTTTGGGGTTTGAAAGAAGCGGGCCAAAGTCAATCATTGCACCGATACCGATGAAAAGAAGAAGTGGCATTGCCTCTGATGCATGAATACCGATATCATACAACCACTGGATGATACCCTGAACCTCTCCGATACCTTCTATTGATTGATTCAGAACGCCTGAAAATGGAAGGTTAACGAGTATTGCACCAAATCCCATAGGAAGAAGAAGCGAAGGCTCGTATTCCTTTTTGATGGCAAGGTAAATCAAAACTATGCCGACTGCATACATGACAAGTTGCTGCCAGGTTACAGCCATAATTCCATCCAATAAAAATCCTAAATCCATAATTATACCTCTATAAATAAAGTTTTAATTATTTTCCTTCTGTGAACCAATGGGACTTACAATACTGTAGCCGACATTTACAAGGTGGTCAGCAACTCTTTCAAGTCCCCCAACAGTTGATGAATAATAGGGACTTACCTCAACAGAGCAATTACCCTCGGCAAGGCGGGAAAAATGACCTGCAATAAGGTCTTTTTTCATATTGTCCACCCCTTCCTCGAGCTTTGTTAACTCAGGAAGCTTTTCTTTATTTAAAGTCTCGAATGTAGCCATTGAGATTTCAAACATCTTTCTCACACTTTCACGCATAGCCACAATTCCTGCGCGCGCCTGTTCTGAAAAAGAGATGTTCTTATCCTTCATTTCAGCGCCGATCTCGTGGAAGTTTTCAGCGTGGTCACCAATACGCTCAAGGTCGTTTAGAACATGGAAATATGAACCGATAACCTT
>JAZNLD010000206.1:0-5051 GCA_045578925.1 Clostridia bacterium | reverse complement strand
ATAGCTCTTACTTTTTCAAGATTATTTGCATAAAAATCAGGTCGCAAGTACATATCTCGGTATTGCCATATTGCGGCATTGGCTATATCAACAAGCTCACCGTAGCTGTAACCATTTGTCTGCCCGTTCAGCCAAGTATCAAAGAATATACGGTTTGATTTAGCTCTCGCATCAGCATATCCCAAGCCGTTCTGTACTTCGGTTAGTATATCGCCTATAAAGCTTTCTACAATAACGATAGCCTCGCTTGTGGCGTTGCAGGGTGCCGACTCTCCCGGCACCTCTGCTGCATTTACAGAAAAAGAACTTATTAAAATTGATACGATTGATATGATGGATATGATTGATTTCTTCATTTCATTGCACCTCCATAGAACATACAAACTCTCGCAATACAATTTCTTCTGCGGAATGTTTTATGTTGTTCATTGCACCAACCCAACCCATTTGGTCTTTTGCTTTGAGTTCCTCAGTGATGCCTTGCTTGACCGCCATATTCTTAATAAGCCTATCAACCATCTCCTTTGCAGTTGTGTCAATTTCTTCAAGATATGCAAGCCAAGTTCCGTTGAGCATTTTCATTGAGTAGAAAGCAGGGCGGTTCTCTTTAATAAATATTGAGTGCAATCTGCCATACTTGCCGATGTTATAAACCTTGTCATCAGGTACAGATAGGTTTGGAATGTAGTAATCGCCGTTCCTTACATACTCAATTCCGTTTTCAATAAATTTCTCTTTCATAGCTTTACGCCTCCTTCAAATTTGGTATCTTCATTTTATCAGAAGGCATTTAATTTGACGAATGTGCCGATAAAAAAGAAAAGAGGAAAACCCATTTTACTGAGTTTTCCTCATCTTCTTACCTCGCAATGCTCGTGTTCCTATCAACTGTCCTTAGGAACCCACCGCCAAGGCTTGTGGGGTTTTTTGCAGAATTTTGCTGTCGTATTATGTAAAAAAATAGGTTTCAATAATTAAATTGTTATTCTTTTTTTATGTAAATGTAGGTTTACATAAAAATTGCGACGGTTTTCTCAAGAATGCTGAGTTTTCAACAGGAAAAACCCCTAAAACAAGGTTATTAACAAGAGTTATTAACAGTTTTAACAGTTTTTAACAATAATTTTTCTGAAACTTGTTAAAATGCTAAAGTGCGTATTTATGGCAAAAAATAGGTTTACATAAAAAATACATTATGCGTAAAATTTATTTTCATCGGCTTTTGAAAGAGGGAAATTGTCGTAATACCGAATTTGATGGGGTTTTGTGCCTGTGTGGCCAAAATTTCATTTCGCAGGTGCGTAAAAAGTCATAAAAAAAGGAAACTTATTTTTCTTTTACTTGACAACTATTTTCGTGGGGTATAGAATATATAGGAATGTACACTAATATTATATATAAGAGGTTAAATTATGAAGATTCTTGTTACCGGTGGAGCCGGCTACATAGGCAGTCATACTTGCGTTGAACTTCTTAACGCAGGCCATGATGTTGTTGTAGTTGACAACCTTTCAAATTCAAACGAAAAATCATTAGAGGCGGTCAAAAAAATTACAAGCAAGGAATTTGCATTTTATAAATGTGATATACTTGATTATGATGCTCTTACAAAAGTTTTCGATGAACACAAGTTTGACTCTGTAATTCACTTTGCAGGATTCAAGGCTGTTGGTGAGTCATGTGAAAAACCTATCGAGTATTATCACAACAATATGACAGGCACTTTCATTCTTCTTCAAGCTATGAAGGAGCATGGTGTAAAGAGTATTGTATTCTCTTCATCTGCAACAGTTTACGGTGTGCCTGAAATCGTGCCGATAAAAGAGGACGCGCCTCTCTTTGCGATAAATCCCTACGGTTCAACTAAGCTCATGCTTGAACGTGTATTGAGTGACGCTTTCCTTGCTGACAAGAGAATTAACATGGTGCTTCTTCGTTACTTCAATCCTATCGGTGCTCACGAAAGCGGTATGATAGGTGAAGACCCCAGCGGTATTCCCAACAACCTTATGCCTTTCATTTCAAAGGTTGCTGTAGGAAAACTTCCTCAGCTGAATGTATTCGGAAATGATTATCCCACTCCCGATGGTACGGGTGTGCGTGACTATATCCATGTAACTGACCTTGCCCTTGGCCATCTTAAAGCGGTGGAGAAGAAGGCAAACGAAAGTGGCGTTCATATATACAACCTCGGAACAGGTCAGGGATATAGCGTGCTTGAAATCGTAAAGGCATTCCAGGAAGCATCAGGCGTGGAAATACCCTATGTAATTGCACCCAGGCGTCCCGGCGATGCGGCAATATGCTATGCAGACCCCGCAAAAGCGAAGGCAGAACTCGGTTGGGTGGCAGAGCGCGGAATAGAGAAGATGTGTGCAGACACATGGAACTGGCAGAGTAAAAACCCAAATGGATACAGATAAAGGAGAACAAAAATGACAAAAATCAGATTTGATTATACAAAAGCAGAAAAATTTATTTCAAAAGAAGAAATCAGTGCACTTGCTCCTGCAATCGGTGCGGCACATGATATGCTTCACAACGGTACAGGTCGCGGAAACGACTTTCTTGGTTGGGTAGACCTTCCCGAAAATTATGACAAGGAAGAATATGCACGCATCAAGAAGGCAGCAGAAAAAATCAAGAGCAATTCAAAAGCTCTTATCGTAATCGGTATCGGCGGCAGCTACCTCGGGGCAAGAATGGCTATAGAAATGGTACACCACAATTTCTTCAACCTCAAACAGCAGAAGGAAGACGGCGTACAGATTTTCTTCGCAGGAAACTCAATCAGCTCAACTTATCTTGCTGACCTTATTGAAATGGTAAAGGATATTGATTTCTCTGTAAATATTATTTCAAAAAGCGGTACTACAACCGAGCCTGCAATTGCATTCCGCGTATTCCGTGAACTTCTCGTTGAAAAGTACGGAAAAGAAGGTGCAAAGGAAAGAATCTTTGCCACAACCGACAAGGCAAGAGGTGCTCTTAAAAATCTTGCTGATGAAGAAGGGTACGAAACATTCGTTGTTCCTGACGATGTAGGCGGCCGTTACAGCGTTCTTACTGCAGTTGGTCTTCTTCCCATCGCGGCAAGTGGTGCGGATATCGATGCTCTTATGCAGGGAGCTTACGATGCAATGCAGGAATACAAGAACCCCAACCTTGAAGAAAACGATTGTTACAAATATGTAGCTGCAAGAAACGCCCTTTACCGTAAGGGTAAGACCATTGAAATTATGGTAAACTATGAGCCTCAGGTTCATTATTTTGCAGAATGGTGGAAACAGCTTTTCGGCGAAAGTGAAGGTAAGGAAAATAAGGGTATTTTCCATGCTGCAGTTGACTTTTCTGCAGACCTTCATTCAATGGGTCAGTACATTCAGGAAGGCCTTCGTACAATGTTTGAAACTGTAATCTTCTTTGATAATGCAAGAAAAGACCTTGTTATAAAGGAAGATGGCGACAATGTTGACGGACTTAATTTCCTTGCAGGCAAAAACCTCAGCTTCGTAAACGAGCAGGCGTTCAACGGAACACTTCTTGCTCATACAGACGGCGATGTTCCCAACCTTATTCTCCGTGCTGAAAAGCTTGACGAATACTGCCTCGGTAACCTTATCTACTTCTTTGAAAAGGCTTGCGGTATCAGTGGCTATGTATTAGGTGTAAATCCCTTTGATCAGCCCGGTGTTGAAGCGTACAAAAAGAATATGTTTGCACTTCTTGGCAAACCCGGTTTTGAGAAGCAGCAGGAAGAACTCTTAAAGAGACTTAACGGCTGATTAAACTGAATAAATAAAAGCCTCGGTGGGAAAGATTAGATTATACTAATTCTTTCTTGCGGAGGCTTTTTTATGGTAAATAAAGTTGAAATTTGCGGAGTTAATACATCAAAACTGCCAACCCTCTCGGCAAAGGAAAAAAGGGAGCTTTTTGAAAAAATAAAAATGGGAGACAAAAACGCCCGTGAAACATTTATAAGGGGCAATTTAAGACTTGTATTAAGCGTTATTGGGCGCTTCAACAATCGTGGGGAAAATGTTGATGATCTTTTTCAGGTGGGGTGTATAGGACTTATAAAATCCATTGACAATTTCAATACTGAACTGGATGTTCAGTTCTCTACCTATGCAGTGCCTATGATTATCGGAGAGATAAGACGGTATCTGCGTGATAATAATGCAGTAAGGGTGTCGCGTTCGCTTCGTGATATTGCTTACAAGGCATTATGCGTGCGTGAAAAAATGATAAACGAGCAAAACCGTGAACCAAGCTGCGAGGAAATTGCAAAGGCGATTGAGGTAACTCCCGAAGAGGTCGCAACTGCACTTGATGCCATACAAGAACCGATTTCACTTTTTGAACCTGTATATCACGACGGTGGCGATGCCGTCTATATAATGGATCAGGTTTCGGACAAGAAAAATCAGGACGAGGCGTGGATTGAAAAAATATCCCTGCGTGAAGCGATGGATAAACTCTCCGAGCGCGAGAAAATGATTATTATAATGCGGTTTTTCCGCGGAAAAACTCAAACCGAGGTCGCAACTGAATTTGGTATAAGTCAGGCGCAGGTGTCACGCCTTGAGAAGAGTGCTATAACAAGTATGCGAAGAAATATCTGAATGTGCGGATGTGATAAAGCAGCACAGACCTCAAAACGCGAATAAAGGGTAAGATACACTTTTATTTGGTCTGTTTTTCAAAGTGCGGTTAGCCTTTTGTGGTAGAAATTCACCATAGTGAATTTCTATTTTAAGCGTTTTGCTCCGCGCAAACTTCAACCGCGGAGTATCTTTATACACCTGCGGTTTTAGTTTGCACGCTCTGTACTACATTCTCCCATCCTCGCGGATTTGATAAAGCAGCACCGCCGAAGTTTGGGGACAGGTCGTTTTTGTTACGCCTTCGGCTTACAAAAAACACCCCGTCCCCCACACCACTCGCATTAACAAAGTGTACAAAAAACAAATAAGGTGGAAGCAATCATGCTTCCACCTTGCTTTTTACCGTATAGGAAACCTGCTAAATAAAGTCAATAGGTAAAA
>JAZNLD010000205.1:0-1521 GCA_045578925.1 Clostridia bacterium | reverse complement strand
GTGAAAGGTTTGCACCATCGTTTTCAAGCACGGTGTCATATCCGTTTTCAAGCTTTGTTATAAACGAATGTGCAGAAGATGCCTTTGCCGCCGCAATAACTTCTTCGTCCGTCGCATCAAGCCTTCCGTAGCGGATGTTTTCCATAACCGTTCCTGTGAACAGGTGCGTGTCCTGAAGTACCATTGCGATATTTTTACGCAAGAATCCGCGCTCAATCTCATCAATCGGAACACCATCTATTGTGATACTCCCCTCTTTAATATCGTAAAAACGGGAAAGAAGGTTTGTAACTGTCGTCTTTCCTGCGCCCGTTGAACCAACGAATGCAATCTTCTGACCGGGCTTTGCATAAAGTGAAATATTGTGAAGAACTGTCTTTTCAGGTGTGTAACCGAAACTTACATTGTCAAGCACGATATGACCTTCAATTTTTTCCATGTGGGTAGTTTTGATGTCTTCCTTTTCGCCTTCTTCGGCAAGTACTTCAAATACTCGCTCGGCACCGGCTAATGCAGAGAATACTGTGTTCATCTGCATAGAAATCTGATTTATCGGCATATTGAAGCTTCTTGTATAGTTTACCGAAATTGTAAGACCGCCTATATCAAATCCGCGCGCCACAACAAGTATTGCACCGACACACGCAGTAATAGCATAGGAAACATTACAAAGCTGATGTGTAACAGGTCCCATAATACCTGAACAGAATTGCGCCTTAATCTGTGCGTTGCACAGCTTGTCGTTGAGGTATTCAAATTCCTCAACCGCAGTTTTTTCGTGGTTGAATACCTTTACAACCTTCTGTCCTGAAATGGTTTCCTCGGCGAAACCGTTAAGTGCACCAAGGCTTTTCTGCTGTGTTACATAGGCGCTCCTGCCTGATTTTAATATGGCTTTACTTGCGTATGTCAGAAGGGGTGTCATAACAATTGTTATAAGACCGAGTATCCAGTTTGTATAAAGCATCAGTACGATTGTACCGACAATTGTAATTGCTCCCGATATAATCTGAATCAATGTGTGACTGAGCATTTCTCCGACGGCATCAATGTCGTTTGAAAAACGGCTCATAATATCGCCTGTGGAGTTTGTGTCAAAATATCTTACGGGAAGTGACTGCACTTTCTTGTACAAATCTGTACGCATTTGCTTAAGTGAACGCTGTGAAACCGTAAGCATCAATCTCTGCTGTCCCCACATTGACAAAATGGAAGAGAAGTAAATAACAGCCATTACACCGATGCCACCGAGAAGTCCCGCAAGCCTTTGCGCGATGTCGCTACCTGCTTCGTAATACAAAAACTTGTTCATGATAGGACGAAGTACATACGATGATGCAAGTGAAAATCCCGTATGGAGCATTGCACATATGAAAGCGCATATCAGAAGTGTCTTCTGGTCAGATAAATAGCGGAGCAATTTTACAATTGTTTTAAGCGCATTCTTCGGCTTACCGTGCGCACCCATATGCGCCATAGGACCGCCGCCGCGCCTTGGCGCCATACCCATCTGCTTTTTTT
>JAZNLD010000204.1:0-2150 GCA_045578925.1 Clostridia bacterium | reverse complement strand
AAATGTTCATGGGAAAATGACTCCTTTGATACATGTTTTTTGTCGTTATTAAACATTATATCATATTCAGAGTTCATTTTCCTTTTTATTTGTCACCCATCAATTGTATCACAACAAAATAACAAGAAAAGTATGCGCATTCACCCTTTTTGCATCATTTGTTGTGCAAATTGCATAATTTTATTTTTAAAAAGGTAGTTATTTGTTATACTTTGCTTATTGATTTTTCTACAATACAGATGTATTATATATATGCGTCAGCAAGGCGCAACAACTTTTTTCATTTTCCCCTTTTGATGACAGACGATTTCTCCTTGTCTGTCATATTTTTTTTGCATTTTTTCGGAATATGTCTTTTCTCTCCCTCATATATTCGTTGTGTGAGGAGGATTAAAAAATGGAAATAAATATTAAAAATGAGGCCTTGCCGTTGTGCAGTGCCGTATGTTGCACTAAAAACACCTTTTCAACAGAATGTGATGTTATAGTTCCTGATTCAAAGCCCGACATCAGCAAGGTGCTTCAGGTGAGTGCCAGACCGAAAATATCAAATACTGAGACACGCAACGGACATATAATTGTTTCGGGAAGTGTTGCGTTTGATATACTTTATCTTGCCGACAATGAGGAAAAATGTGTTACTACGATTACTTCCTCATGTGAATTTTCAAACCTCGTGAAGGACAGTAATATTTCAGATTCTTTCCTGTCGTTTGCCGATGTTGATGTGAGTGACCTTAATTGCAATGTTGCAAACTGTCGCAAGATTTCGCTCCGCGCGACGCTTCTTACGAATGTCAGGGTTTACGCGTGCCGTGATATTGAAGTCATAAGCGAAATCGAAGGTGCGTGTACAAAGAAATCGCGTATTGTAAGCGATGTCATCAGCGCACACGCACAGGATAACGCAATAATTTCAGACAGTTTTTCACTTACCGCAGGCAAATCACCGATTGCTGAAATTTTAAAAACCGATGCGACGGTAACCGAAAGCAGTGTCAAGGTAATTGATGATAAGGCCATTGTAAAAGGAATTATCCGAATATGTGTGCTTTATAAAAGCGAAGAAAAGATTGAACACGCACAGACGGAAATTTCGTTTGCAAATGTACTTGAAGCCGTCGGCATACGCGAGGATATGAACTGCGAGCATACAGTCAAAGTTCTTGATATAACGGCACTTGCAAACAGAGATGCCGAGGGAATACCCAATATCATTGATATTTCATCACAGATCTTCATGCGCGTAATTGCACGTTCATCAGTTGCGGTAGAATGTGTTGAGGATGCTTATATCCCCCACGGAAACCTTGAATACAAGTCTTCTGTCATAAGTGTTGACTGTGTAGAAACAGTTGTTAACCGCGACATTGATTTCCGCGAGAAAATTTCGCTTCCCTCTGCACTTCCCCCGATTGATACCGTTTATCAGACTATTGCAAGACCCTTTGTGCGAAGCTGTGTATCAGAGGGAGGAAAACTCAAGGTATCAGGATATGCCGAAATTTATATTCTATACTTAAGCAGTGACGAATCTGCACCTGTCTGCAGTCATAAGGAAAATGTCGATTTTGCATTTGAGTGCGATTCGCCCGGTTGCATGCTGACACCCGTGGCATCGTGCAAGCTTCTTAACATAAGCTATACTATAAATGACGAACATACAGTTGAGGTAAGAGGCAGTATTAAAAGCGAAGTAGAGTGCATCCGCACGACAGAGTGTGATATATTATATTCTGCAAACGAAGGTGATTATATCCCTGCAGAAAGGCCTTCTATTATTGTATCGTGCGTACATTCCGGAAGAAGCTTATGGGATATTGCAAAGGAATACCGCGTCAGGGCTGAGGATATTCTCCGCGCAAACGCCCTTGAAAGTGAAGCGGATATATTAAAAGGAGCAACACTTATAATACCTAAATAATAAAAAAGAAGCGTGCCGCTTCACCCATTTCGCGTCCTGACCAAAATTTAAACAGACAAATTCCACTCGCGAAAAAATACGTAATTTGGTACAATTTAAGCATAGTTTGTATGTTTTACAGGCTATGCTTATTTTTGTTATAATAAGAAGGTAATAGTCTACTGACGCTCACGCAATTGAACTTAGGGTTCGAATAGGAAAGTGTCAGCCGCCTTCTTGTTATAAA
>JAZNLD010000203.1:0-3664 GCA_045578925.1 Clostridia bacterium | reverse complement strand
AAGGTATAAGTTTTAAAACTTATACCTTTTTTGTTTTGGAATTAAAAAAACAATTTTGATTTGCGAGGGAAATTTAATCAATGCACTTAAATTAAAAAGTAAAAAAATGATTGAAAAACGCGATAAATGGTGGTATAATAAAAATAGAACCACAATTTATAGGGAGGAATAGTAGATGAAAAAAGTATCAAAAGCATTAGCTTTGTTTTTGGCTGCAGGACTGATCTTTTCAGGATGCCAGGGAAAAAAGACTTCAAAAGTTGAGGAAGAACCTCCGAAAGAGGAAGTTCAGGAAAAAACTCAGGAAATCGTATACCCTGAAGATCCTGAAGTTGCGAATTTCTTCGCAAGATATGTTGAAACCTGCACTCGCCCCATTGCTGTAATGATTGATAATGATAATGATCAGGCAAGACCTCAGGCAGGTATTGAGGATGCGTTTCTCATCTATGAACTTGTGGTAGAGGGCGGCGCTACAAGATTGATGGCGCTTTTCAAAAATGTTGAAACAGAAAAAATCGGCCCGACTCGTTCATCGAGACATTATTTCCTTGATTATGTAATGGAAAACGATGCAATATATACTCACTTCGGTTGGAGCCCCAAGGCACAGCAGGACATCGCTTCTCTTAAGATAAACAACATCAACGGTATTTTAGCAAGTGATGATGATATCTTCTGGAGAGAGAGAAAGTTTAAAAACGACTGGCATAGTGCGTATACAAGTATTGCAAAGATAAAGGAACTCGCAGACAAAAAGTATTACAGCCCCGAAACAGGAAAGACTTGCGGTCTTGAATACGCCCGCGAATTCCTCAACATGAAGACCGATACAGTTGCAAACAATGTTAACCTTAGATATGCAGGACATTACAGAACAGGCTATGTCTATAATGCAGAAACAAAGCTTTATGAAAAGACAATCAACGGCAAGCCTCATGTAACACAGAGTGGCGAAACTGTAAAGCTTAAGAATGTTATTATTCAGTTTATTGAAGATACTGCCCTCGGTGATGGATCTGCGAGAAGAAACATCAAAACAACAGGTGAGGGTAAGGGTTATTACATAACTGAAGGTTATTGTCAGCCTATTACATGGGCAAAGGCAGCTCGTGACGCTGAAACAAAATTCACAGGCGAAGACGGAAAGCCTCTCATGGTTAATGCAGGTAAAACTATAATAAATGTAATCAGCCCCAAGGCAAACGTAACCATAGAGTAAAAAAGAAGCGTGGCACTTCATCCAGACCAAAATTTAAAATAAAAAATGTTGTTCGCGAAAAAGCACGCAGGTTTCCTATACGGCAAAAACAAAGGGATGGAATCGTACGATTCCATCCCTTTCTTGTCTGTCAGGAAAGCATTACATCAAGAAGCATCATAACCGCAAAGCCGAGGATAATACCCATCGTTGAAAAATACGGCGCTTTATCGCGACTTTTCTGACATTCGGGGATAAGTTCATGTACTGCAACCAGAATCATGCTTCCTGCCGCGAAAGAAAGCGCGTACGGCAGAATTTTATCCACATAAACTACAAGCCACGCGCCGATTACGCCTGCGATAGGCTCAACCATTCCTGAAGCCTGGCCGATAAGAAAACTTCTTTTCCGTGAATAGCCTTCCCTCCGTAGTGGTAGGGAGACTGCCGCACCTTCAGGAAAGTTCTGCAGTCCTATTCCAACGGCAATTGTGATTGCTCCCATAAGCATTTCTGCTGAAAAAACGCCGCTTCCGAGAGCACCGAATGCAACTCCTACAGCAAGACCCTCGGGAATATTATGGAGAGTAATGGAAAGCACGAGCATTATGATGCGGTTAATTTTGGAATTGTGTGCAATATCTGACTTGTTTCTTGCATAGGAAACGGCTTTATCTGAAAGCCATATAAAAATCGCGCCGAAAAGAAATCCTGCCGTCGCAACAATATAGGCGGGCAATTTGCAGTAAACTTCAGCGCGCTCTATAGCAGGTGCTAACAGAGACCAGAAGCTTGCAGCTATCATAACTCCTGCGGAAAATCCCATCATAAGATTTAAAATCCGCGCGGACGGGGATTTGAAGAAAAGAACTGTTGCCGCACCCAAAGCTGTCACAAACCATGTGCCGAGCGTGGCAAGTAGTGCCATCAGGACAAATTCATTCATAAAACACCTCCATTTTATATTATGTTCAGAGCGGATGAATCTGTGAATGTAAAGTGGAGTTGGAAACAATTTGCACTTCTAAAATGGTTGACAAAAATGGCGCTATATAGTATAGTGAAAAAGGATTGTTAAAAAATTTTTTGGTTGGAGGTAAAGTTATGTTTCGTACCAGATTTATAGTAGCAGACAATGCCGAGCAGGCAGGTAAAATCGCTGCAGACATTTTTGAAAACCTTATAAACACAAAGCCGGCGTGTGTATTGGGCCTTGCGACAGGATCGTCACCGCTTCCCATTTATGCTGAACTTATAAAGCGTGAAAAGGAAGGGAAAATTGACTTCTCCCGTGTCCGTTCGGTGAACCTTGATGAGTATAAGGGGCTCGCACCTGACCACGAACAGAGCTATCGCTACTTTATGCAGGAAAACCTTTTCAATCACATTTCAATAAAACCTGAAAATACAACCGTTCCTGACGGCCTTGCAACTGATGTTCAGGCTATGTGCGATGCTTATGAGGAAAAAATTGAAGAGTGGGGCGGAATTGACCTTCAGCTTTTAGGTATCGGACATGACGGCCATATCGCGTTCAACGAGCCTGATGATCATTTCCCCAAGAAAACTCATGAAGTTAAACTTACAGAAATGACTATTGAGGCTAATAAGCGTTTCTTTAATTCTGCTGATGAAGTTCCCAAGAGTGCATTTACTATGGGTATTGGTACAATTATGAATGCAAAGAAAATTGTTATGATTGTTACCGGTGCAGGAAAGAAGGAGATTCTTAAAAAGTCCTTCTGGGGTGAAGTTGATCCGCAGATTCCTGCGTCAATCCTTCAGTTCCATCCTGATGTGACAGTGGTATGCGATAAGGATGCCTACCCCTTTTGATAAGCTCGATTAAATTGTGCAGACCGCAAAACACAAAAGGAAATAAGAGTAGCTTTTATGCGGATTGTGTAACATAGTGCTTTGAATAGTTAAGGAAAGCCCCCTGCGATATAGCAGGGGGTCATTTTATGAATTTTGTTACTCGCAAGCGTCACCTCTCGCAGTACTTAGTACAGCGTCGGACTCCGTTTGCGAGTTCTGCAGCAATTTTCTCTTCGCATACAGCTCGATTAAATTGTGCAGACCGCAAAACAAGAAAAGTAACGGGAAGTTGCTTTTAATAAGTAGGGCTACAAAGAGTCTTTGAAATGTTAATGAAGGTATCCGCAAGTTGTGGATACCTTTTTTATTGTTTTGTTACTCGCAAGCGTCACCTCTCGCAGTACTTAGTACAGCGTCGGACTCCGTTTGCGAGTTCTGCAGCAATTTTCTCTTCGCTTACAGCCCGATTAAATTGTGCAGAAGTACAAAAAAAGGAAATCGCAATTGCGATTTCCTCAGCGTGTCGATAAACCTATCGACGCGCTGGCAGACGAGGAAAAAGAAAGGTAAATCTGTTCAAGGCAAGCTCGTCGGCGTACGAGGGTACGGTAGAGAATGCCTTGGACAGAAGCAAGCAAAAAGCCC
>JAZNLD010000202.1:0-2947 GCA_045578925.1 Clostridia bacterium | reverse complement strand
TCCCCCACTGCTGCCTCCCGTAGGAGTCTGGGCCGTGTCTCAGTCCCAATGTGGCCGATCAACCTCTCAGTTCGGCTACTGATCGTCGACTTGGTGAGCCGTTACCTCACCAACTATCTAATCAGACGCGAGTCCATCCATTAGCGATAAATCTTTCAAATATCTAAGATGCCTTAAATATTCTGTATGCGGTATTAGCACAAATTTCTCTGTGTTATCCCCCACTAATGGGCAGGTTACTCACGCGTTACTCACCCGTCCGCCGCTAAGCTTCCCCTAACGCACCCCGAAGGGATTGTTAAGATGGCTCCGCTCGACTTGCATGTGTTAGGCACGCCGCCAGCGTTCGTCCTGAGCCAGGATCAAACTCTCGATAAAATGGTTATATTAACACCGAAGTGTGAATATACTTAAATCTTCGTTTGTTAGCTCATTTTACTAACTTGTACTCATAAAGTACGCTGACTTTTAAATTTCGTTTCCGAATTTCTGTCATAAAAAACTCTTAAGTTTATTGTGTGAATTCTTTGAATTCACTGACAAGAACTCTGCACTGTTTATTTTTCAATGTTCAGCGCTACCGCAAAAGCGACAGCTTTTATATATTACCACACTTGCCTCAAATTGTCAACACTTTTTTCTAAAGTTTTTTATCTTTTTTCAAAGTTTTTTGACACGGTTTTTCGTGCGACAACTTTGATATTTTAACATAAAAAAACCCGTTTTGTCAACGGGTTTTAATAACTTTTTACAAAATGTCCCTTTTGCACTCTTTTTACAGAATATTGTCGAAGTTTTTGTGCAATTTACACCAAAGCTTCAATTTCATCAAGCCAAACCTTGCCAGAAGCATCGCTTGGCATACGCCAGTCATTAGGTGATAGCGATACATCCACAGCTTTCGGGCCATCAGGAACACAGGAACGCTTAAACTGCTGAGTGAAAAATCTGCGGTAGAACATCTTCATCCACTTTAGGATTTCCTCATTTGAATAGTCACCTGCAAATCCCTTTTGTGCAAGGTGATAAACCTTTTTCGGTGAGAAGCCGAATCGTATCATATTATATAGGAAGAAATCGTGCAACTCGTATGGTCCTACAACCTGTTCTGTCTTCTGTGCAATCTCGCCTTCCTTTGGTGGAAGAAGCTCAGGGCTAACAGGAGTTGCCACAATATCGTCAAGGACTGCCTTTAGTTCTTGACTTTCAATTCTTTCAGCTTCGTATCCTACAAGGTACTTGATTAGTGTCTTTGGAACACCTGAATTTACGCCATACATTGACATATGGTCACCGTTGTATGTTGCCCAGCCAAGAGCAAGCTCTGACATATCGCCTGTACCGATAACTAATGCACCGATTTTGTTGGCAATATCCATAAGCACCTGTGTACGCTCTCTTGCCTGAGAGTTTTCATAGGTTATATCAAAATCATTTTCGTTCTGTCCGATATCTTTGAAGTGCTGAACTACTGCATCCTTAATACTTATTTCGCGAAGCTCTGCACCGATTATATTGGAAAGAGCAACAGCATTGTTATACGTTCTTTCGGTTGTACCAAAGCATGGCATAGTTATTGCAAGAATTCCCTTCCTGTCAAGTCCCGCCATATCAAATGCACGGGCAACAACAAGCAGCGCAAGGGTTGAATCAAGACCACCCGAGATTCCAACAACTACTTTCTTAGCTCCTGTATGAAGAAGTCTCTTCTTAAGGCCGTTAGCCTGAAGCTGTAAAACCGCTTCAAAATATTCATTATCCTTTTGAACAAAAGGAAGCTTTTCAACCTTTCTTGTAAGGTTTGTTTCTGCCATTTCAAAATCAGTTTCTACTATGTGATAGTCTTTTTCTGTAAATCTTACAAAAGTTGATGTACGTCTTCTTTCATATGCAAGCATATCAACATCAATTTCAGATGTTACTATTTCATCTTTAAACAAAGTACCTCTTGCAAGCAAAGTTCCCTTTTCGCAAATCATACTGTCACCGCTATATACAACATCCGCAGTTGATTCGCCTGTACCTGAACTTGAATAAATGTATCCACACATCAAGGATGAGGACTGCATACTAACAAGATTCTTTCTGTATTTGCTCTTGCCTGCAGATTCAGAACTTGCTGACAAGTTTGCAATAATAGTAGCACCTGCCGCCGCATGCATATTTGACGGCGGGCTTACTGTCCAGATATCTTCACAGATTTCTATTGCCAAAGCAAAGTTCTTCATATTCTTGTCTCGGACAATAATGTTTGTACCAAAAGGCACTGTGTCATTACCCCATGAAATAAACTCTGTACGGGCATTACCCGGTGCAAAGTATCTTGCATCGTAAAACTCTGCATATGTAGGCAAATGCATCTTCGGAACAATTGCAAGGATCTTTCCACGATACAGAATTACTGCTGCATTATATAGCTTGTGGCATACAGACACAGGTGCACCAACAATTATCAAAGAATCAACATTTTTGCTTTCCTCAGCAATACGAAGAACCGCAAGTTCTGCATCACGAATCAAGGTTTCCTGAAAAAACAAGTCTCCGCAAGTATATCCTGTTACGGCAAGTTCAGGGAATACGATTACCTTTGCATCTTCTGTTTTTTTGATATTCTTGATTATTTCACATGCATTAAAGCTACAATCTGCCACACGAACTTCAGGTGTTACGGCAGACACTTTTACAAAGCCATACTTCATCAGGAATTCTCCTTTACTTTGTCCCAATATTCTTTAGTTAATTTTTCCATTTTATTATCACCGTATTCGTAGTACACGGTATTTTTAATCTTGTCCGGCAGATATTGCTGTTTCACATAATGGTCAGGATAACTGTGTGGATATTTATATCCTATACCATGTGAAAGTTTTTCTGCTCCGCCGTAATGTGCATCGCGAAGATGGTCAGGGATGTTTCCTGTATCCTTTGATGCAATATCCTGCATTGC
>JAZNLD010000201.1:0-8474 GCA_045578925.1 Clostridia bacterium | reverse complement strand
CCTTGGCTCACAGAACGACATGGCTACGATCCGACTTCATCCTTGCGGATATCCTTTTTGTTTTTGGTGAGCCATCGGAGATTCGAACCCCGGACAACTTGATTAAAAGGCAAATACAAAAGCCTATATAAATATGTTTTCGTGGATGCCTGACTCATTTTTGACCACCCGAAACTCACATCGCCAACATCTGTTTTATCCATGCGGCCTTATCTACATATTCCTTATGTGCTCTTTGCCACTTTTCCATCATTTCAGCAGGCGCAGTATAAACTTTTGAAATATCATCAATTTCCTTCACGGCCCATTCGTGAACATAGGATGCGTGCTTCAGTTCGTCCACTGCCATTTCCTTATACTTGTTAGCCTTTCAGTACAAATTTTTATCAAATATTGTTTAATCTATATGATCAAACAATATTTTTGAATATTTTGTTATCTTGTTGAACACCGTTCCTCTTGATATGTCAAGTTCTTCCGCGATTTTCTCATAAGGAACATTATCAAGGAAGTTGCGTGCAAGAGAATACCTTGCCTGTTCATCATTAACCCACTCGTTTATAGCATTCTCCCAGAACGAGCGAGGATACTTGTATAACTTATCATCATATTTACACATAACACTACCCCACTACGCGCCACAAAACGCACACAATCAGCCAAAATATATTTGATAGCAGAAGAAGTTTCTTTAATCTTGACTCTCTGATTTCTGCCTGATGCATTCGTGCCAGATGTGCGATATACGGTATCATCGCCATTTCAGTTTTATCTTTCATATAATCCTCCTTATATAATCTCAAAGACCCTGTCAATACTCTTAATCTCGCAAATTCCCTTACCTTTAAAGAGTATGCTTATTTCTTCTCTTTCCACCGGCGGGAACTTTATTTTAAGACTTCCGCTTGCAGAATATATGAGCTTCCACTCGTCATTAACCTTTATGAATACTTCACATTCACCGACAACGCCACGAACAATAAGTTCCTTGTATTTCTTCTTCTGGGGAGTATCCTCATCGTACCAAAGCTCAAAGCTCCACTCTACATCCTCCTGAGGTGCGCTGATGTTGTATATCTCATTTTTAGTCGCCATATACACCTGTGCCCCAAGCGATGTGAAACTTATTGCCTGAGTATTGTCTTCTCTGTGCCATATACCATAATTGATATCGTACACATATAAGCCGTACTCTCCGCTATCCTCCTGAAGCGATAACCAATACTTGTTACCGTCCGACATACCCACTGCATTTGTGCCTTTAATTTTTGCATCTCTGCTGATGCACTGAGGCAAGCCACCTACAAACCTGTACACCCCGTCCGAAGATAGATAGTATACGCTCTCGTTTGCAACGGCCACGCTCTTTCTGTTATCCGCAGGAAGTCCTTTACAGGTGATTGTGTCACTGCTCATTACTGCGGGATAATTTCCCGTCACAATGGTCAGACAGTCTTCCTTGAAATAAACAAGACCCTCCATAAGTGCCGCAAGACCTGTTATATTTCCGCCTTGCCATAGAGGTTGAGCAATAGATTCTGTGTATGAGTTGTCACCCGTGGTCCATTCTACTTTTCCTTTTGCGTCAAATATGTCTGCAATTGTACCATAGAGAACATTCTTATCATATCCCCACAGGCGTTTCTTCCACGCCACCACATCATAATAGTGCGGGTCAGTCGAAGCAAATGTTACTGTTCTGTTTTTATCTCCGCTACTGTTCCACGAAAAATCCAGAAGCGAATCTGTTGCTCTTATCGTCAGGATGTCCGCATACTCTCTGTAAATATTATCTCCGTCAACCCATCCTGCGATTTCCTTATTGATTTCACAGCTTACACTTTCAGTTTTCATATAATAAGTAATATCTTTTATAGTGAACGAGAATCCCGTCCCCTCATTTTCAAGAGCATTCTTAACTTCAGCATATCCGTTGCTCTCTCCGCCGTAGGAATAGAGTTTTATTTCCGCCGTTCCATTTTTTGAAACTGCCGTGCTTATCTTCTTGCTTTGCCCGTCCCTGCCGAAATAACAAGTCTGTGCCCTTACCGCAAGCGAGAATATATCTGATACCTCGTGGAAAGTTTTCACATTATCCTTTATATGCAGATAGTTTCCGCTTTCTCCTACAATCAATCTGTTACCAACTATAGAAAGTTTTTTACCACTCTGACCGCTTATAGCATTGACAAACCACATATCCTTATCGTGATATAGTCTGGTCTTGTCATCTCCATCGACAAATAACACTGCGATACTTCCTTCAAAATGAGCAATCTCTATAATCTCTTTAAGAGTACACCCGCCAAACTGCTCAAGGTATTCATTCAGCGTCAGAATCCTTGTCACATTGGGATGTTCCGTAGCCTTCCAACCGTATACCCCGTCTTCGTAGAAACATTCTGCAAATCCGTTCATCAGAGGACCTACATAGTAGTATACGATCCCCTCGTTTTCTTCTGATGCCATAGGAAGCGAAATAACATCCACGCTCTCTGCCGCTGCATCGGGGTTTGCGTAATAGTGAACTTTTAAGCCCCACTTATCATAATCATATACACACTTATAATACTTTGTTTCAAGTGATACCCCGTGTGTAGTATCAAGGAACCTTATCTGACTTCCTTCTTTTGCTTCTTCAGAAACTTTTGTTACTATATCGTATGTTGAATCTGTTTTCTTCCAATACCCCTGATAATCACCTACACAGATATAATATTTGTTATCAAATCTGTATGTGTTTCCAAGTTCTTCAAACCTTACTTCAGGAAGTTCATCCACGTCCCCCTTGTAATTTCCGTCTGCTGCATAAGTCTTCTCCCATCTGAGGTTTGTCTTAACATCAAACTCATAAACTGTTCCGGGAACATAGTGCGTGTCATCATTTCCAATATATTTGATTTTATCACCTATCAGATACTTCAGGTCATAAGGGTCTATACGCTTATTTTCAAACTTCTCAACACGATAACTGCTCCATATAAATGTATAACCACCGTAATACTCTACAACCTCTTCAGTAACACCAAAGAATTTTTTATCATTTATCCCCTGTACCCATTCTCCGTTTTCGTAGTAGTAGAACTCACCGCTTATGTACTTTTTATCATTTGTTTCATCCTTAACATAATAGATATTACCAATCTCATCAACTGATGCTTCAGGAAGCGATGTTACCGTCTTGTACGCCTCGCCTTCGGGACTTGGTATAGTATGTTCAATTGTGTAAGGCTTTCTGCCCTTTCTCGTTGTTAAAAACGGCACAGCATCTGAAGACAGATTTTTCATATCCCGCATTTCACCGTTTGCAATGTACGGCATACGATTAAGTCCCTTCCATGAAGCTGTTCTCATTATTGTATCTGCCATTTGTATTCCTCCTTAATATTTATCCACCCAGCGCATAGGCATAATATCTGTATCATACTCAAGCGGATTATATTCTTTAATCTGTTTTTCCTTTTTCGGCGGATTTATCGGGTGTTCCATAGCCACATATCGCACTTCGTCGTAGATATGGTCTTCTCCATCCGTGTCAATGTCCTCCACATCGGTCTGACTGTATACAAGTGCAGGAACTGTCCTTATGAAATGTTTACAGGTTGAGAATACATATAACATCGGGATTCCGTTCTTATCAAACGCAAGGCGGTTATGTATCTGCATCTTCCCTGCAATTCTGGTATTATCGCCCGGGTCAAAATATATGTGTTCCCTCTCCATCATCTGCGCGACACTCTCGCCACGACTCTTGTCAAATATAGATGGGTCGGCAATCCCCCTTACTTTCTTTCCTTTAAGATTCGGATCATTTTTCTCGATTTCATAAATCTTTCGTGCAATCTCCGCTACGTCCCACTTCACACCCTCGTTTGGCACTCCCGTACATCCATACAGTTCTCTTATACGGTACATTCTGCCGTCGTGGTCAATAGCATACCAACCTACGGAGAATGGCTTTGCGTAGCCAAAGTCAAACCCCCTCATTATTTTCCAACTGTCAGGAATTATGAATGGATTTATAACGTGCGTGTTCTTACGCATTTCATAGTTGTCGGGATTATTTCTCCACTCTGTGAACACCTGCCCTGAAAAGCTGTCCCAGTCCCCATAAAGGAGCGCGTTTTTATCTGCTTCAGGAAGTGATGCAAGTCTCATTATGTATTCTGGGTCATTCTCCATAAGTATCTGATTATCAAACACAGTTGAGGGAACAAATATTCTGCTTCTCTTTTTCTTTATGATTCTTCCGTCCGGGTATCTTACCTCTGCATTTTCCCATATTGTTGTCATAGGTTTTGCAGGCGTTATGAATCTCTCCTTCACCCATCCGTGACCAATACCTCCGGGGTTTGCCTGTGCACGGATGTAACACCTTGTGCCGGGGCCGTTGGGTCTGTTTCGGCTGAACATATAACTGTACTCGTCCCATGTAAAGTGTGTCAGCTCGTCAAAGTCAATAAAATCGTATCTTTTACCCTGATAATTTGTGCGGTCCTTGGTGTGTTGCATACTGCCGAAATAGATTTTTGCACCGCTTGGAAAAGTCCAGCAGTGTTTACTTTCATTGTATTTTGCTCTCGTATACGCAGGCAGATATATCTCTCTGCTTCTGTCTATAAGTTCCGAAAGCTGTGGATACGTCTTACGCAGTATCAACCCTCTGTAGTGCGGTATCTCCACCTGACGCAATGCCTCTGCAATCGCACAGTCGCTCTTTCCTCCGCCCGCAGCACCACCGTACAAGGCTTCGTTCTCGCCCCTTGACATAAATATCTTCTGTTTTGGCTGTGGCGTCCATATAATATTCATAACCCCACCTCTTTTGTATTATTTTATAGGTGGTTCATCCTTTTGTCGTTCAGCCAAAAAAAGAACAGCCATCGCTGACTGTTCTTCTTCACCTTATTGAATTTTCTTGCCGGTATATGGGTTCTTCCAACCTTTATTACCAATCGCTTCGAAAAGCGCCGCTTTAACCGCTGCAGAGTATTCTGTACTGTCAAGATATGATTTAAGTTCATCTTTCTTCATACTTGGCTTTCCGTCTTCCATCGCCGCAGTTTTTTTCGCATACGCTCTTACTTCGGCATATTCTTCAATAGGTAGCTTGTCTTTAAGTTTTTCGTCATACACTTTTATATGCCTCAAATCACCCTCGTCAAACTCTCTGCCTTTTTCAATTGAAGCATAATATGTTGCGGCATCAGATTCAACATCCTCAATCACATTGATTTCAGCATCCGAATAATCTGACTCATCAAACTTGAATGAGTTTTTGTATTCTTTTCTTTCGTTTTGATATTCTCTTTCTTCAGCTCTCTCAACAAAATTCTCGGTAAAGGTCTTTTTACCATTATACACTTCTTTTTCCCAACCTTTAAGCTCGTATGTTTTGAACTCTTCCATTCTCTGTGCGTTCTGTGCATAGCCTTTAAGGTCTTCAAATCCCTGAACTTTGTCTTTTTCGGAAAGACCCTTGTATCCATCGCTATTCACGAATTCATACGCCATATCAAACAGCTTTTTGTAAGCTCCGCTTACATACTCAGGATAATCTTCCTCACTGATTTTGATTTTCTTTCCTTTGAAAGAGAATTCATCACTCGGTAGTTTGTATATAAGCGCGCTTTTTTCATCCTTGCTTGCACCCTTATACAGCTTTGTCATCTCATCAATTACCTTTTTCACATTGGGATTATTGAAAACCTCGCCCTTGAATCTTTCTGAAAGGTAATCCGTAAGTATTGTTTCCGCATCGTTCGTATGACCATTTGCTACAGCTCTTTCATAATACTTCATAAACTTACTTTGATTTTTAGGGTTGGTTGATTCCCAGTCCCATTTCGTCATAAGATAGTCAGCATACTCATCGCCTATCATTCTGTAAACAGTAGTTCCGAATCCCTTGACATCTCTTACAAGGTTTCCGGGAGAAAATCCGAAAATCGCCGCTGCGCTGTTTCCAAACTTGAACAATCTGGAAGTGATTGTCTTTTTCTCGTTAAGAAGTCCCTTCGATGCTGATACAAGATTTGAAAGTCCCGAATACTCTATTCGGTCCATACTATATCCCTGTATCAAGGACCACACATCCTTTATATACGGCATATATGTAAGCGGGTTGGAATTGTCAGCCATAGCTTCATTAAACTTTTTGAAATAGATTTTCCACAAAGGAACATCTTTCCCGTCCTTGAATAATTCCTTTTCGTCATCCTCTCTCCACGTATCAGGAAGTGCCTGAGCAAGTGCTAAAAGCGCATTGGTTATAACAAATACCGCTGTCGCTCTGGGAAGTGTTGTTTTCATCGTCCCATTCTTCGCTGCATCAAGAAGCTCCGTGCGATACATATTGTATGTTTTAAGCGGTTCCGACATAAACATTGTTGCTGTCTTGGTGTAAATATTTTCGCTGCGCATTACCTGTGTACGGTGGAACACACTATCCACAACCTGCGAACGGTCAACGATATAGTCAAATCTCTCGCGCACCTTGTTTTTGAATTCTTCGCTCTTGGTGTCTATGCCTTTATTTGTTCTCGCTACCTCATTCTTTACCATCTTGTAAATCAGAGCCCAGGTAAAGTCGTCCGCCAATCCGTATCCGCCCATAGCAACTTTATCATACCAACCTTCATTATCAATAAGCACCTGTTTTATGCTTGAGCCTGTACCCACATCACGGAAACCGAGGCTTTTCCAGTACGCAATAGGAATATTCTCCTGCATCTCTGCAATTTCTTTTTTCGCATTCCATACTGAAGGGATGTCACGCGGATTCATAAATAAGAATACTCTTGCAATACTCGTCGGCTGTTGCAGTAGAACTCTCGCATTAAGTCCGATTGATGCTTTTTTTGCTGTACTTGCCAATCTTTCAAGTATATCCTTTTCGCCCGTTTTTCTGCTTCCGTTTATATCTTTGTGGAATAATTCAATATACCTCTCGGATTCCTTACCAAAGGTTCTTACTATTTCCTGCCTTACCTTATCACTTACGGACGAAGCAGAATAGTTCAGCACTCTCTCCATATCAAGCATCGGGAGCGCCACGGTGTTATATAAGCTCATTCCGTTAATATGGCTCGTCACAATATCAAAGAAATCATTCACTTCAACAGCATTCTGCGCATTTTTCACCGTCTTTTTTGTAAATCCCTGACTTCGGAGCGTTCCTTCGCCTTTTTCTCCGTAGTATGTATTAAGTGTCTGGTCTGATACCTTAATCGGGAAATACCAACCCTCGCCATACTTTTCGTAGCCGTACAGACGCATACTCGTTTCGTTACCCCACTCGGCACATCTTTTGGAAAGGAAATCTACAACCTTATTCACCATACTCTTTTCTTCATTTGAAAGAGTTTCAAACACGCGCCCCATATCAATTTCCGTTACGCGATGCGCATTGTTTGCGCTGCCCTTGTTGCCGGAAGCGTCTTTGTATTTACCAAATGTAACAATACCTCCACCGAGTATATGTTCTTTACCCTGCTTTCTTTGATACAAAGCATATAAGGATAAAATCTGCCCTTTTGTAAGGGTTATTTCTTCTCCGCTTTCAAATTTGAATTCAAATTCTTCCGCCTTTTTGTCCGTCACTTTTTCAAGTTCAATTCCCTTTGTTGCATTTTGGAGAACTCTTCCTGCCTCGCGCAAATTTTTGATATGTCGGTTGAAGGCTTTTCTTTCCTCCATATAAAGCCTTTCAATCGTTCCGCCCATCTGATGGAAGAAGTCCCACGGTTGCACGTTGTCAAGATTAAAATACTTGTCAAGCATCTTGACCATTCCGTTATAATCAAGTCTGTCACCGCTGCCTTTTCTAAGGCTTCTTATATTCTGCATATCAGTTGAAGCACTCTGTCCGAGTTCTGATACTTCTTCCTTTATCGCGCTGTTAAAGGCCTTGTTTCTTGTCGTTATAACATGATGTATTGATGTAAGTACCTTTGCCACACTTCGAAGCTCCTCGACACTCATATCCTGTATGCGCTTATATTCTCCGCTTTCGTCAACAGGGATTTCATCGCGAAGCGCCTGAAGGTCTTCGCTTAAGTAACTGTCCATAAGCTCGCTCTTTTCAGCGCTTTTATCAATTCCCCACGCCTTACGCATAATATCAGCATACGCATCATACATTTTTGAAAGTCTTACGGCGGTCGGGCTATCCATTTCCTTTCCCTCTGCTCTTAATCTGTCAATCTGCTTTGTCTCAAAATTGAACTGATCAAGAAGGAACGCAACACTTCCCCTTAAATCTTCGGGAATATGTCTCTGGTCGTTAGGTTCACGAAGCATACTTGAAATATAGTTGTAGTCAGAATCAATTTTCTTCTTAAGCTCCGCCTTATTCCAGCTTAATTTTCTCGTCCTCGCTCTGTCCTTACTTTCCTCAAGCGCCGTTTCTTTCATCGGAGCACGCTTACCGTAGAATATGAACTTATTTCCACCGTCGCTCTTGGGGATATTGT
>JAZNLD010000200.1:0-2391 GCA_045578925.1 Clostridia bacterium | reverse complement strand
TAATGTGGTAGAGGTTTCCTCACTTAGAGGCACAAAGGTTAATCAGGTATGTATCGGCTCTTGTACCAATTCTTCGCTTTTTGATATGCTCAAGGTTGCCGCTATGCTTAAAGGAAAAACAATTTCTCCCGATGTCAGCCTTTCCATATCTCCCGGATCAAAGCAGGTTCTTTCAATGCTTGCTGATTGCGGTGCGCTTACAGATATAGTCGCTTCGGGCGCAAGAATTCTTGAATGTGCGTGCGGCCCGTGTATCGGTATGGGATTCTCACCGAATTCAGGTGGCGTTTCACTTCGTACCTTTAACCGTAATTTTGAAGGTAGAAGTGGTACTCGTGACGCGCAGGTTTACCTCTGTTCTCCTGAAACGGCAGTAGCTGCAGCACTTACAGGCGAAATAACAGACCCTACAACGCTTGGAATAAATATCGAAATAAAGATGCCCGACAAATTTAAAATTGATGATAGCGCAGTAATTTCTCCTGCGGACGAAAACGAAAGCGCATCTGTTGAAATTCTGCGTGGACCTAATATCAAAAAATTCCCTGACACCTATCCGCTTACTGACAGTATAAGCGCTCCGCTTGTACTTAAAGTAGGGGATAATATAACAACCGACCATATAATGCCCGCAGGTGCGAAAATCCTTCCGTATCGTTCGAATATTCCGCATCTGTCACAGTATTGCTTTGAAGTTTGCGACAAGAATTTCCCCGAAAGAGCGAAAAAAGCGGGACAGAGCATTATCGTAGGCGGCTCAAATTACGGTCAGGGTTCATCGCGTGAACACGCGGCGCTTGTTCCCTTGTATCTTGGGGTAAGGTGTGTTATAGCGAAGAGTTTCGCGAGAATACACGTTGCAAATCTTATAAACGCAGGTATACTCCCGCTTGTGTTTGAAAATGGTGATGATTACGATAAATTAAGCGAGGGTGACAGCCTTGAAATCACCGATATCTTCAGTGGTATGGATAACGGAAAGATAACACTTTCAAATAATACTACAGGCGAAAAATACACACTTCTTTGTTCCTTTAGTGAAAGACAGAAGGAAATGCTTAAATGCGGAGGGCTTCTTGGCTATACAAAGGAAAAGAACAGGTAAAGGAGGTAAAAAATGACTTATAATCTTGACGAATACATTTCTCATTTTAAAAGTATTCTTGAAAAACAGCTTGCAAGATGCGAAAAAATGAAAAACAACACTGAAAAGACAGATTTTTCTCAAAAAGAAAAAATAGTTGTCGGTGTAATTGACGGTGACGGAATCGGTCCAGTGATAGTCAATTCGGCAGAGCGTGTTGCACGAAAACTCTTGAGCGATGAAATCGCAAACGGCAAGATAGAAATAAGAAGAATAGAAGGTCTTACCATAGAAAACAGAATTGAAAAGAATCAGTCAGTTCCAGACGATGTACTTTCTGAAATAAAGAAATGTGATGTGCTTCTTAAAGGTCCTACAACAACTCCCAAGGGTGGAACAATGGAAAGTGCCAATGTCACTTTGCGCCGTGAACTTGACCTTTATGCGAATGTAAGACCCGTATGCGTTCCTGAAAAGAATATCGACTGGATTTTCTTCCGTGAAAATACCGAGGGTGAATATATCCTCGGTAGCAGCGGATTTGAAATACCCGATACGCTTGCGTTTGATTTTAAAGTAACAACAGACGAAGGCACGAAAAGAATTGCAAGAAGTGCATTTGAATACGCGAAAAACAACGGAAAAACAAGCGTTTCAGTTGTTACTAAGGCTAATATAATGAAAAAGACGGACGGAAAATTTTCTGCCATATGTCACGAAATTGCATCAGAATATCCTGAGATTGATGCGGAAGAGTGGTATGTGGATATTATGAGTGCAAACCTCATCAATAAAGATATCCGTCACAAATTCCAGGTGTTTTTGCTTCCTAACCTTTACGGTGACATTATAACTGACGAGGCTGCACAGATTCAGGGCGGAGTGGGTACGGCAGGAAGTGCTAACATCGGTGATAAATATGCTATGTTTGAGGCGATACACGGCAGCGCACCGAGAATGATTGAAGAAGGTCTCGGCGACTATGCAAATCCGCAGAGTATTTTAAAAGCACTTGTAATGCTTCTTCGTCATATCGGTTATCAGGAAAAAGCCGAAATGCTTGAAAATGCACTTTCAGCGTGCGACGCTGAAAACAAGGTTGTTGTGACGGGAAACCGTGAAAATAATACTTGCAAGGAATATACAGATTATTTATTGACAAAACTTTAATCAAAAAAGAGATGTGAATGAGCCGACCCCCAAAAGTTAGACCAAAAATCTAACGATTGGGAGGTCGGTTTTTTCATGGCGAAATATAGTTATGAATTTAAGCAAAAAATTGTGCAGGCGTATTTGAATGGCGAAGG
>JAZNLD010000199.1:0-9301 GCA_045578925.1 Clostridia bacterium | reverse complement strand
ATCTTCTGGACATATTTTTCGAAAGAGGTTTCTTCAACATTCACCTCAATACCTGCAATAAAGAGCTGTTCTTTAAGAAGTTGTGCAGTTCTGACTCTTTCAAGATTTTCCTTGTTGACAAGAAGAGTGAATGAAAGTTTTCTTCCATTTTTGTCAACTAAAAGTCTTGTTTTTTCGTCCATCGTGTAGCCTTCAAGGAAAAGCATTTCACTTGTGCTTGAAAGGTTGTACTGCGAAAGGATAGTTGATTCTGCAAGGTCCTGTGCCGCAGGATGTATGGGAGCATTGACCTCCATCGCTGTTCCCATATAACAATTTTTCACGATTGCGCTGCGGTCTATTGCAGACGAAATTGCACTGCGTACAGTCTGTGAAGCAAATGCGCTGCGGTTATGGTTAAGTACCATATATTCATATTCCAATGACGGATATGTGATTACTCTTGTATTCTGCTTGGGAGTTGAATTCTGCGTATCATATACCTTGTCAGTTACCACATTTATAAGTCCCTCGTTAAATGCGGTTGTAACTGCTATGTTGTCCCTTATTATATTTACATCGACATTGGTATATGTCGCTTCTCCGCCGTGCCATTTTGCATTTTTAGTAAATGAAAGTGTTGTCGCAGGAGTGTATTTTGAAAATTTGTATGCACCTGTTCCCACCATTTTTGTTTCAAGTTCACTATTGTGAGCCGCCACAATGGGGAATGTCAGGCTATAAGCAATCTGCCCGTATGGGCGTGTCAGCGAAATTCTCAACGAAAGAGGATCTATCGGCACTGCTGAGTCAATGTATCTGACACATCCTGCATATTCTGCCGTAGGGTTTTCCTGCAAAAGGTTTATAGTGTGTACAACATCAGCACTTGTAAATTTAACTCCGTCCTGCCATAAAACAGAATCCTTGAGCGTTATTATCGCCGAAAAACAATCGTCCGAAACCTCGATATTTCTTGCAAGAACGCCCTCAACTTCAATTTTATCGTTTATGGCAAAAAGAGGCTCGTAGCAAAGCGAAAATGCATCACGCACACTACTGTGAGTAACGAAAAGAGGATTCAGGGATTCCATCTGACGCATCTGCAGCGTTATTGTTTTTTTCTTGTTATCTTTTTTGACATCTTCCTGCTTTTCACCTGTACATCCGCTTAAAGCAAGCGCAAGCACAAGAAGAAATGCCAAGTATTTTGTGATTTTTTTCATAAAATCATTCTCCCAGACAAATTATTCCTCCCAGAGTACCGCTTTTCCCGTTTTGCCCTCTGTGTGAGAAAAATAATTCGTTATTACATTTTGTACATATTCCCGATACGGATATATTCTCTTTTTTTATACCAATGTCTGAAACAAGGTCTGAATTAACAGCCGCAAGGTCAAGCATATATTTTCCGTTCCCTTTTGATATGGAGTAATTCTCGTCAAATCTTTCCGCTACATCCCCGCTTACTTCGTAGCAACATTGCCCTATACATGGGCCGATTGCCACATAGATGTTATTTTTATCAGCGCCAAGCTCAATAAGTTTCAATGCAGTTTTCTGCACGATTTTATCAGCAGTTCCGCGCCAGCCCGAATGAATTGCCGCAATTGCGCCGATGTCATCAGCATACATCAGTATTGGTACGCAATCTGCACTGTAACAAATAAGCGGAACATTCTTTTCCATCGTTATACACGCGTCTACCCCATGATCCCAATCATATTGCACGCCTATACCTATTTTTGATTTATCTATTACTTCAATATGTGCGGTATGCTCCTGCTTTGTTGCAGTAAGCCTTTTTACATCAAATCCCAGATTTTCGCACAGTATTTCCTCATTTTTTCTTACCGAGGAAATATCATCACCACGAAAATGACTGAGTGACATACTCGCATACTCGCCCATGCTTACTCCACCTTGTCGGGTAGTGAATCCGTGTGTAAGATTTTCAAATTTTAAAAGAACATCGCTCTGATAAAGAGAAATTCTACCTATTTCTGTAATACGCATAACCTTTTTATATCCTCCGCAATGCCTGTTTCGTCGTTAATTGTGAGCACTACTGCACAAAGCTGACTCTTTCCGCGCGCTACATTGAACGGCGGTTTCTTTTCGCCGGGTTCCATTGTAAAACGTGCTATAGAAGCATCCTTATCAAGACCGAGCACGCTGTCCCGCGCACCGCTTCTTCCGACATCGGTAATATATGCAGTACCACTTGGCAAAATGCGTTCATCAGCTGTCTGTATATGTGTATGAGTTCCAAGCACAGCGCTTACCTCGCCGTCAAGATAGTAACCAAGCGCTTCCTTTTCACTTGTCGCTTCAGCGTGAAAATCTATAATAATATTATTTGTTTTCTCTTTTGCTTTTTTAATAAGTCTTTTCGCACATTCAAAGGGAGACTCGTTTCCCTCGTCAAGATAAACCCTTCCTATGAGGTTTATTATGGCGAGTTTAGAGAGTCCGACATTTACAATTGCCATTCCCTCACCCACGGTTTCTCCCGTAAGGTTTGCGGGGCGGATTATATTTTCCCCCTCATTCATAAGCGAAATTATATCTTTTTTTGAAAAAGTATGGTTTCCCATAGTAAAAAAGTCTATACCTGCGCGGCAAAGCTCCTCGTATCCGTCACGGTTCATACCGAGCCCTCCCGAAGCGTTTTCCCCGTTTGCAATAGTATATTCAATATTGTATTCTTCCTTAATTTCGGGGAGAAGCTCAAAAATCGCATCTCTGCCCGTGCGACCCATTATATCGCCTATAAATAAAATATTCATTTTCTGTTTTACCTTTCTAAAGGCACTAAAAGGGCATTTAGAAAAATGCCCTTTTAGCCAATGGGGAAATCCCCTGTTATTTTGCGTAATCTGTCGTTCTCGTTTCACGGATAAGATTGATTTTAATCTGTCCGGGATATTCAAGTTCGCTTTCAATCTTTTTAACGATTTCGCGTGCAACAAATTCCATATCACCATCACCGATTTCCTCGGGTTTAACCATAATACGAACTTCGCGACCCGCCTGAATTGCGAAAGATTTTTCAACACCACTGAATGATGTTGCAATCTCTTCAAGTTGCTGAAGTCTTTTTATGTAGGCTTCAATGTTTTCGCGTCTTGCACCGGGACGAGCCGCGCTTATTGCGTCAGCTGCCTGAACAAGACAAGCTATAATTGTTGTTGCCTCAACATCACCGTGATGAGCCTCTATTGCATGGATAACATCCTTATTTTCGTTGTATTTCTTTGCAATATCTACACCAATTGAAATATGGCTGCCTTCGATTTCGTGGTCAACTGCCTTACCGATATCGTGGAGAAGACCGGCTCTCTTAGCGGTTGCTACGTCAACGCCGAGCTCGCCTGCCATAATTCCTGCTACATGAGAAACCTCAATAGCATGTTTACGAACATTCTGACCATAGCTTGTTCTGTACTTAAGTTTACCTAAAAGCTTTATAATTTCAGGATGGTGACCGTGTACACCTGTATCAAATGTAGCTTGTTCACCCTCCTGCTTGATAGTTGCGTCAACTTCTTTTCTTGCACGTTCAACCATTTCTTCAATTCTTGAAGGATGGATACGACCGTCAACAATAAGTTTTTCAAGAGCAACACGGGCAACCTCTCTTCTGATGGGGTCAAAACCTGAAAGAATAACTGCTTCAGGAGTGTCATCAATAATGAGGTCAATACCTGTAAGTGTTTCAAGAGTTCTGATGTTTCGGCCTTCACGACCGATAATTCTTCCCTTCATTTCATCGTTGGGAAGTGAAACAACCGATACTGTTGTTTCTGCTACATGATCAGCGGCACAACGCTGAATTCCTGCGCTGATAATGTTTTTAGCGCGTTTGTCGGCTTCTTCTTTAGCCTGAGTTTCGATTTCCTTAATCATAATTGCGGCTTCGTGACGAACTTCGTCTTCCACGCTGCGGAGAAGATAATCCTTTGCTTCCTCGGCGGTAAGACCGGAGAGTCTTTCAAGGATCTCTATCTGAGCCTTGTGGATGCCTTCAATTTTTTCCTTCTCTGCATCGGCTTCCTTGATTTTGCGGTTTAAGGTTTCTTCTTTCTTTTCCATAGCCTCAACCTTTTTATCAAGAGCCTCTTCTTTTTGCTGTAGTCTGCGTTCCTGGCGAGAGAGTTCACCGCGTCTTTCTTTAAGCTCTCTTTCAGCTTCATTACGGTTTTTAATAATCTCTTCCTTTGCGCTGAGCAGTGATTCACGCTTCTTGTTTTCAGCCGTCTTAACAGCCTCTTCAACAATACGTTCTGCCTCTTGTTCTGCACTGCCTATTTTTTCTTCAGCTATCTTTTTTCTATATGATATACCTAAACGAAAACATACCGTGCCGGAGATGGCCGCGAGAATTACCGCAACTACAGCAGCAATGGCATATACCATTGTAACACCTCCTTATATATATTAAGTAGTTTGCATAAAACTACGAATATATTATATATATTTTTATAAAAACTGTCAAGAAATTTTATAGTGTTTTATGCAAAATTTATAAAATTTGCACGCAAAAAAATTATTTTTAAACTTTTGAAAAAAAACAGTTGCATTTGGCAAATTCCTGTGTTATAATAGCATTCGCTGAATTAGTGTTTAATTTTTTTAACATATCTCATTTTTTGGAAAGAGGTGAACGGTAGTGAGAGAAGGTATCCATCCCGATTATAAGCAGACAGTTATCAAGTGCGCATGTGGTAATGTGATTGAAACTGGTTCTACTAAGGAGAACATTTTCGTTGAAATTTGTTCTAAGTGCCATCCTTTCTTTACAGGTAAGCAGAAGCTTGTTGATACAGGCGGACGTGTTGAAAAGTTCAGAAAGAAGTTCAATATGGACAAATAATTGCAAAAGCAGCCTCAGTGGGCTGCTTTTTGTTTTGTATAATCAATTTTAAGCGCATTATTCCTTGATTTAATATATAAAATGTGATAGAATATATTAAAGCATTTATTTTGCGAAGAAAATTCGCAAGGAGGAAAATATATGGCAGGAATATTCGAAAAGATTTTTGGCACATATTCACAGCGTGAACTGAAAAAAATCGCGCCCATTGTGGATAAGGTGCTTTCTTACGAAGAAGAATATAAGGCTCTTTCCGATGAGGAGCTTAAAGCTAAAACCCCACATTTCAAGGAAAGACTTAAAAACGGAGAAACTCTTGACGACATTCTTCCCGAGGCGTTTGCGACAGTAAGAGAGGCTGCGTGGAGAGTTCTTGAAATGCGTCACTTCCCCGTTCAGATTATCGGTGGTATAGTTCTTCATCAGGGCAGAATTGCCGAAATGAAGACAGGTGAAGGTAAAACACTCGTGGCTACTCTTCCCGCGTATCTTAACGCGCTTACAGGCGAAGGTGTTCACATCGTTACTGTTAATGACTACCTTGCACGCCGAGATAGTGAGTGGATGGGTAAACTTTACCGTTTTTTAGGTCTTACAGTTGGTCTTGCAGTAAGTCAGATGGAGCCTGAAGAGAAAAAGGCTTCGTATATGGCTGATATAACCTATGGTACAAACAACGAGATGGGATTTGACTATCTCCGTGACAATATGGTTATCTACAAGGAAAATATGGTTCAGCGCGGTCACGCATTTGCAATCGTCGATGAAGTTGACTCCATTTTAATTGACGAGGCGCGTACTCCCCTTATCATCAGTGGTGCAGGCGAAGAATCAACTCAGCTTTACACAATCGTTGATAAATTCGTGCGTAATCTTAATTTCAGAAAGTTCAAGGAGCTTGATACAAAAGAAGAAAACGATGTTTCAGATGCTGATTACATTGTCGATGAAAAAGCAAAGACGGTCAACCTTACAGCAAGAGGTATTGAAAAGGCTGAAAAGGCTTTTGGGATTGAAAACCTTTCCGACCCCGAAAACATGACACTTTCCCATCATATCAATCAGGCGATGCGCGCACATGCAACAATGCACCGTGATGTTAACTATGTCGTTAAAGACGGCGAAGTTCTGATTGTAGACGAATTTACAGGTCGTATTATGATCGGCAGACGCTACAGCGATGGTCTTCATCAGGCAATAGAAGCAAAGGAAAATGTAAAAGTTGAAAGAGAGAACAAAACACTCGCAACAATTACATTCCAGAATTATTTCAGACTTTATAAAAAGCTCAGCGGTATGACAGGTACAGCAAAAACCGAGGAGGAAGAATTCCGCGGAATTTATTCCCTTGATGTTATTGAAATTCCGACAAACAAACCGCTTGCGAGAATTGATGAGAACGATCAGGTATTCCTTAATCATCGTGGCAAAATCAAGGCAATTGCAGACGAGATTGCCCGTGTTCATCAGACAGGACAGCCGATCCTCGTCGGCACAATAACAATTGACAAATCAGAAGAATTAAGCGCAGTTTTGAAGGCTCGCGGGATAAAGCATCAGGTGCTTAACGCAAAGCATCACGATAAGGAAGCCCTTATCGTTGCACAGGCAGGTAAAAAAGGCGCGGTTACGATTGCTACAAATATGGCTGGTCGTGGTACTGATATTATGCTCGGCGGTAATGCAGAGTACCTTGCAAAAACCGAAATGGCAAAACTCGGTTATGACGACACACTTATTTCCGAGGCTACAGGCTATGCCGATACAGACGACGAAAGCATCCTTGATGCACGCGCAAAGTATGCCGAGCTTTACCAGAAGCACAAGGCAGAAATAGAAAGCGAAGCGGAGGAAGTAAAGGCACTTGGCGGTCTTTATATCATCGGTACAGAGCGTCACGAATCACGCCGTATTGATAATCAGCTTCGTGGTCGAAGCGGCAGACAGGGCGACCCGGGTAAGTCAAGATTTTTCCTTGGCCTGGATGATGACCTGATGCGACTTTTCGGCGGTGAAAAAATCGAGAGAATGGTTCAGACTCTTAACCTCCCCGAGGATGAGCCGATTGAGCAGGGATTATTAACTAGCGTGATTGAAAGCTCACAAAAGAAGGTTGAAGGAAGACATTTTGCTTCCAGAAAATATGTACTTCAGTATGACGATGTTATGAACGAACAGCGTAATCTGATTTATTCACAGCGTAAAAAGGTGCTTGACGGCGAAGACATCAGCGCATCAATTATGAAGATGATTGATGACATCATTGATGGTGCTATGACAACATACGCAAGTGCACAGTATCCCGACGACTGGAATATGGTTGGTCTTATTGAATATTTTGAAACGATGTTCTTTGAAAGAGGGTCGCTTGATTTTGATAAGCGCGATTACAACGCCCTTGACCATAAGACAGTAAGGGACGAAGTAAAGGAAAAAGCACTTGCCAGATATGAAGAGCAGTCGGAAATTTTCGGTGACGCGATGCGTGAGGTTGAGCGCGTAGTTCTCCTTCGCAGTGTTGACCGCAGATGGATGGATCATATCGACGATATGGATCAGCTTAAAAACGGAATTACCCTTCGTGCTTATGGTCAGCACGACCCCGTTACTGAATACAAGTTCCAGGGGGCAGATATGTTTGACGAAATGAACGCTCTTATCCGTGAGGATACGGTAAGAAGCATTTTCCATGTAAGACCGCAAGTACCCGTACAGAGAGAAATGGTTGCAAAACCAACTATGACATCTCACGGTGACGGAACTGACACTAAAAAGCCCGTTCGCAAAACTGCAGAAGAAAAGGTCGGAAGAAACGACCCCTGCCCCTGCGGCAGCGGTAAAAAATATAAGAACTGCTGTATGAACAACGCTGAATAACACCCCCAATCAGAAAGGAAGATTTATTGTGACAGTTGAATATGAACAGATACGCCTTGACCTTATCGCTATGGAAAAGCCCATCGATGAGCTCGGCGTGGCGCTTGACATTGAAGGCGCAAAGGAAATTGTAAAAAAGCTTGAGCAGGAAACACTTGCTCCCGATTTTTACAACGACACAAAAAACAGCCAGAGAGTTTTGCAGAAAATCAAAGAGCAGAGTACAAAAATCGAGCGTTTTAACTCTCTCCACACAGATTGGGAAGACCTTTCCACACTTGTTGAAATGGCAATAGAGGAAGACGATGAAAGCTTGCTTGAGGAAATTCAGACAGGTTTTGGTGCTCTTTCGGAAACTCTTGAAAATATGAAGCTTGAAACACTTCTTTCAGGTCAGTATGACAAGAGTAACGCCATCATCACTCTCCACGCAGGTGCAGGCGGTACTGAAGCGCAGGATTGGTGTCAGATGCTTTACAGAATGTATCAGATGTGGGCTGAAAAGAGAGGCTACAAGGTTTCTGTTCTTGATATCCTTGACGGCGATGAAGCAGGTCTTAAGGGTGCAAGTATTCTCCTTGAAGGGCTTAATGCTTACGGTTTTGCAAGATGCGAAAAGGGTATCCACCGTCTTGTAAGAATTTCTCCGTTTGACTCGGCAGGAAGACGCCATACATCTTTTGCTTCTGTTGAAGTTATGCCTGACCTTGAAGACGAAATTGAAATCAATATCAATCCCGATGACCTTCGCATAGATACTTATCGTGCAAGTGGCGCGGGCGGTCAGCATGTTAACAAAACAAGCTCTGCTATCCGTATCACACATATTCCTACAGGCGTTGTCGTCGCTTGTCAGAACGAGCGTAGTCAGTTCCAGAATAAGGATGCCGCTATGAAGATGCTTAAGGCGAAACTTATGGAACTTGCAGAAGCAGAACAGAAGGAAAGAATCGAAGATATCAAGGGTGTACAGAAGGAAATTGCGTGGGGTAGTCAGATTCGTTCGTACGTATTCCACCCCTACACAATGGTTAAAGACCACCGTACAAGCTTTGAAACAGGTAACATCAGTGCCGTAATGGACGGTAATATTGATGGTTTCATCAATGATTATCTTAAGAAGGCAAGTCTTGGTCAGCTCAACTTAAAATAATCTGTACGGCTTGATAAAGCAGCACAGAACATAAAACGCAATAAAGGATATATTTTATTTCTTTTATTAACTTTTTATGTCAATGTTTCTTTTATAAAGCAATGTAGGAATCCGCACTTTGCGGATTCCTATTTTTATGCGTTTTATTAGCCACAAACTTCGCCCGCGGAGTATACACATACACCTACGGACTCAGTTTGGGGCTTCTGCACTACTTTCTCTGCGCCTTGATTTTTTTGCAGCACAGAACATAAAACGCAATAAAGTATATATTTTATTTCTTTTATTAACTTTTTGCGTCAATGTTCCTTTTATAAGGCAATGTAGGAATCCGCACTTGCGGATTCCTATTTTTATGCGTTTTATTAGCCACAAACTTCGCCCGCGGAGTATACACATACACCTACGGACTCAGT
>JAZNLD010000198.1:0-6173 GCA_045578925.1 Clostridia bacterium | reverse complement strand
CTTCTTAATATGGCACACGAACGATTTGAGAAGCTTTCTGCAGAAAAAGAACAGATTTCAACTCAGCAGACTGATACTGTTGAAACAAAAAAGAAACTTCGCGAAATTCTTGACGGCTCTGACGAGCTTATTGAAAAGGCTGAAGCCATCGTAAAGGATAAGCAGGACAGTGTGCGTGAAGAAACTCTCCGCCGCGAAGCGCACAGCTCAAAGGTTATTGACAAAAAGATGGAAATAAACAGTGCGCAGAAGGATGTTGAGCTTGCGCAGGAGCGTATTGATGACGCAAAGAGGGGTATACTGAATTCACAGTCTGACTACAAGGCTCGCCTTGATGAAAAGGCGGCTCAGGAAAGTGCAATAAAATCGCTTGAAAGCCAGATTGAAGCAAATCTTATGCGTCAGAATCAGTGTGCCGTTGCGATTGAATCTATGCGTGAGGAAATCAAGGCTCATATGGCAGGACGTAGCGGTAGCGATGTTGAACTTGAAAAACTTCGCGAAACAATCAAAACTCTGAACGAAAAAATACTCGTTCTTCAGGGTGAGGTTGTGCGTATAGAAACCAAAAAAGCTAAAATTGAAGAAGACCTTGAAAGTGCAGCAGCAAGACTTTGGGACAGCTACGAGCTTACTTATAATACGGCTCTTGAGCTAAAAAAAGATATCGGCTCACTTTCCGAGGCGCAAAAGACAATTTCGCAGCTTAAAAATTCAATCAGAGCGCTCGGCAATATCAATGTTGATGCTATTGAGGAATATAAAGAGGTCAAGGGCAGATACGAATTCTTAACCACACAGGTTGACGATATGGAAAAAGCAAAAGCCGACCTTGAGAAGCTCATCGGTGAAATGATGAATGTAATGCGTGAGCAGTTTGCCAAGAAGTTTGAGATAATAAACGAACTTTTCGGCAAGAGTTTTGTGGAACTTTTTGGTGGCGGTAAGGCTGAGGTAAAGCTTCTCAACCCGCTTGACACTCTTGAAAGTCCCATTGAAATTGAAGTTCAGCCTCCGGGAAAGAAACTTCAGAGCATCACGCTTCTTTCGGGTGGTGAGCATGCCCTTACGGCGATTGCACTTCTATTTGCGCTACTGCAGGTTTCTCCCGCTCCGTTCCTTGTGCTTGACGAAATTGAGGCGGCTCTTGATGAGGAAAACGTGTATCGCTTTGCGGATTACATAAGAAGTCGCGGCGAAAAAACACAGTTTGTTATAATAACGCACAGACGCGGTTCAATGGAAGCGGCAGACATCCTTTATGGTGTAACAATGCAGGAACGCGGTGTCAGCAGACTTCTTTCAATGAAACTTGAAGATGTTGCGTTTGATGAGTAATAAAAAAGGACAGATTCGATATGGAAAATAACACAGAAAAAAGAGGTCTCTTTACCCGGCTTCGTGAAGGCCTTGGAAAGACAAGAGATTCATTCAACGAAAAAATTGACAATGTTTTTCAGGTCTTCTCAAAAATAGATGACGACCTCTATGATGAACTTGAAGAAGCTCTCATTATGGCAGATATCGGTGGACAGACCTCTTGCGAAATAGTTGAGGAGCTTCGCGACAATGTGAAGTCAAAACACATCAACAGTGCAGAGGGTGTAAAGGAAGAACTCAAAAACATCATAAGCGAAATTTTAAGCAAGAACGACTGTGCTCTTGAACTCAAAACAAAACCCACGGTAATCCTTGTTATCGGTGTAAATGGCGTAGGTAAGACTACAACAATCGGTAAACTTACGTCCAAACTCAAAAAAGAGGGCAAGAAGGTTGTTCTCGGTGCTGCTGATACATTCCGTGCAGCAGCGGCAGACCAGCTTGAGATATGGGCGGAACGAAACGATGTTCCTATCGTAAGACTTACTGAAGGTGCTGATCCTGCAGCGGTAGTGTTTGATGCGTGCTCAAGTGCAAAGAGTAAGGGGGCAGATGTTTGTATCTGCGATACTGCAGGAAGACTCCACAACAAGAAAAACCTTATGGATGAGCTTGGAAAGATTTATCGTGTTATAGAACGCGAGCTTCCGGAGGCACATAAGGAAATTCTTCTGGTGCTTGATGCTACAACAGGACAGAACGCTGTAAATCAGGCTGAAGAGTTCAATAAAGTTGCAGAAATCAGCGGAATAATACTGACTAAGCTTGACGGTACTGCAAAGGGCGGAATCGTTGTGAATATCTGCAAAAAGCTTGGAGTAGGCGTTAAGTTTATCGGTGTTGGTGAAGGAATTGACGACCTTCAGGAATTTGATCCTGATAGCTTTGCGTCAGCGCTTTTCGGTGAATAAAAAACTGTTTTCGGTATAAAATAAGAAAAACTGATAACGGAGAAAAAAGGATGGTTAAACCATCCTTTTTTAGTTTGCCATGAGAATTTTAAAAGAGATCTTTTATGAGGTTGCCGGAACTTTGGCAGTTTCCATAGGGCTTTATTCGTTTGCTGAAAAGGTTGATATAGCTCCCGGCGGAGTAAGCGGTATTGCACTTATGATAAGGTATTTGTCCGGAGTACCAGTAGGTGTGCTGATACTTCTTATCAATATACCTCTTATACTTGTAGCGGATAAGTTTATGGGGCGGAAGTTTGCAGTAAAAACTATGCGCACGGTTATTATAAATTCAATAGTTCTTGATGGCATTGTAACTCCTTTTTTTCCGCAGTACGGAGGAGACAGAATGCTTGGCTCTCTCTTTGCAGGGGTGTTTGTAGGCGCAGGATTATCTCTTGTTTTTATAAGCGGCTCATCAACAGGAGGAACGGATATAGTCGGACATCTTGTTGAAAGGCGTTTTCCGCATATATCAATTGGGAAAGCACTTATGATGGTAGATTGCATCATTCTCGCCATATCGGCGATAGTTTTTGAAAATATTGAATCAGCACTTTACGGGATAGTAGCGCTCTTTACACAAACTGTAGTTATCAACCGGCTTGTTTATGGCGCGGAAAAGGGGAGAAACCTATTTGTCATATCACAAAAAAACGATAGAATTGCCGAGCGTATCCTCAAAGAAAGTGACAGGGGCGCAACTTTTCTCAGCGGATATGGTGCTTATTCAAAAAGCCCTGTTACCATACTTATGTGCGTGGTTCGCATATGGGAATACCACCATGTAAAAGAAATTGTCTATAACGAAGACCCGGAAGCTTTTGTCATAGCAACCCAGGCAGAAAACATAATAGGAGAAGGTTTTACAAGAAGCATAAAAAACAATAAACGAAAACCATTTATATAAAGCGGGTTGGTTATAGGGATTATTTGTCCAAAAATAGTGATTTTGGCGTATAACTGCGTTAAAAATGCTTGTAATCCGTCAGGATAACTTCGCATTTTTGCCTTGTTCTACATTCAAACTTACTATTTTTCGGATGCTTCGCAGTTTTAGAATAGAGATTTTTCGTTTAAGACAAGAAACAAAAATGGCGGAATACTTTCGTATTTCGCCATTTTTTGAGCAGTATTAACGGAAAAGATCAGTCTAAAACCAATTCATCCCTATGAGTAACCCGCTAAAGGGCGGAAAAATTGCTTTTTCCGCCCTTTTTTTGATTTCACGATACAGTATTTTGGTAAAGTCTAACAATTATTCAGAAAGAAAATAAAGAATATTTGTCAATGTGAGGAATTTTGCAGATAAATATTGATTTTTAAGGTTATTTATGTTATGATGGAAACTACAATTGGGGTAGTGTGGATACCTATCAGATTATCTCCAAAACACGAAAGGATAGAACAGAGAATGAAAGTAACAGTTTGTATAGGAAGTTCATGCCATATAAAGGGTTCTCGTCAGGTTGTTGAAAGCCTTCAGAATCTTATAAATTCAAATAATCTTGAAGACAAGGTGAGCCTTGGCGGTACCTTTTGTCTTGGTAAATGTCAGCAGGGCGTGTGCGTAACTGTTGATGAGGAGTTTTATTCCGTTACCCCCGAAGCTGTAGAGGAGTTTTTCAATAGCGAAATAGCTGCAAAGGTGTGAAAAACATGTTGATTCAGATATGCGTAGGAAGTTCATGCCATATAAAGGGTTCTTCCGAGATTATTGAGCTTTTGACGAAAGCAATTGAGGAAAACAAACTTGAAGATGAAATAACCCTTGCCGGAAGTTTCTGTATCGGCGAGTGTAATCGTACGGGAGTTACCATCCAGCTTGATGATGAGGTACATACGGGAATAAACAGTGATAATTTCAAAGAATTTTTTGAAGAGAAAGTATTAGCTGTAATTAAGAATGAAAGGATGTGACGGATATGCCGAATTGTTTAACTCTTAAAAAATCAAACTGTAAGAACTGTTATAAGTGTATTCGTCATTGCCCTGTTAAATCAATAAGATTTTCAGGAAATCAAGCGCATATCATTGGAAACGAATGTATTTTGTGCGGTCAGTGTTTTGTTGTCTGCCCTCAAAATGCAAAACAGATTGTCGATGAAACTGAGAAAGCTAAGGTCCTTTTACAAGGCGGTGAACCGGTTATAGTAAGCTTGGCACCGTCTTTTGTTGCGAATTACGAGAATGTCGGAATTGAATCTATGCGTGAGGCTCTTAAAAAACTGGGGTTCTATGATGTTGAGGAAACTGCTATCGGTGCGACAATCGTTAAAAACGAATATGAGAGAATGCTTCGAGAGGATGATAGAGATATTATCATTTCTTCCTGCTGTCATTCTGTAAACCTTCTTATACAAAAATATTTCCCCACGGTGCTTGAATATCTTGCGGATGTTATATCTCCAATGCAGGCACATTGTCTGGATATAAAGAAGCGCCACCCTGAGGCAAAGACTGTATTTATTGGCCCTTGTGTAGCTAAAAAGGATGAGGCTGAACATTACGAAGGCATCGTAGACGCTGTTTTGACTTTTGAAGAATTGTCAAACTGGCTTAAAGAGGAAAATATTGAATTAAAGCAGGAGATGGATTCAAATGCGCAGAGCCGTGCAAGATTCTTCCCCACAGCGGGCGGAATTCTGAAAACTATGGCTCAGGATGCACCCGGATATAACTATATTGCTCTTGACGGTGTGCAGAACTGTATTGATGCTCTCCGTGATATAGAAAACGGAAAAATTCATAAGTGTTTTATTGAAATGTCCGCTTGTGTAGGAAGCTGTATCGGTGGTCCGGTTATGGAAAAATATCACAGAACAGAACCTATCAAGGATTATATTACAATCGCAAATTACGCGGGAAAGGATGACTTCAGTGTTCCTTCTCCTAAACCTATAGAAATGAAAAAACAGTTTGAGTATATAGAGCATAGACTTCAAATGCCGAGCGAAACTGAAATTTCTACTGTTATGAGAGAGATGGGTAAGTTCAAACCCGCAGACGAACTCAACTGCGGTTCGTGCGGATATAACACCTGTCGTGAGAAAGCTATTGCCATTTGTCAGGGAAAGGCTGAAATTTCCATGTGTCTGCCATTCCTCAAAGATAAGGCAGAAAGCTTTTCTGATACCATTCTTAAAAATACTCCCAACGGACTTATTGCTCTTAATGAAAATTTAGAGGTTCAGCAGATAAATGAAGCTGCCCGCAGAATGATGAATATCCGTTCAAGCTCTGATGTTTTGGGTGAGAATGTAATAAGAATTCTTGACCCGAAATTCTTTGCAGAGGTTTTACGAACGGGGAAAAATGTTCGCGGAGAAAGGGTTTATCTTGCAGAATACAGACGATATATCGAACAGTCCGTAGTTTATGATAAAGAATCCAGACTTTTAGTCGGAATCATGCGCGATGTTACTGATGAGGAGACAGAACGCGAAAAGAAAGAAAAGATCAGCCGTCAGACTGTAGAAGTAGCTGACAAGGTTGTAGATAAGCAGATGAGAATCGTTCAGGAAATTGCGTCGCTTCTTGGTGAAACTGCTGCAGAAACAAAAATTGCGCTTGCTAAGTTAAAGGAGTCGATACAAGATGAATGATTTGTGTGCAGATATCGGCTGGAAAAGCATAAAGCATTATGGAGAGCAGCTTTGCGGCGATCACGTGGACATTGTTGAGCAGGACGAAAACTCAATGGTGATAGTGGTTGCTGACGGACTTGGCAGTGGTGTTAAGGCGAGCATTCTTTCAACACTCACTTCTAAAATCATTTCAACAATGATGGCTGCGGGACTTCCCGTTGAAGAATGTGTGGAAACTATTGCAGCAACACTTCCT
>JAZNLD010000197.1:0-3282 GCA_045578925.1 Clostridia bacterium | reverse complement strand
TATCGGCAACGCGCATATATGTAGTACCGCCGTCCTTTATTTCAATTGTAACGGTTGTTGCGCCTGCATCAATTGCGTTTTCAACAAGCTCCTTGATAACGCTTGCAGGACGTTCTACAACTTCACCTGCCGCAATTTTTTCGGCAACAAACTTATCTAATATGTTAATCTTACTCATGGTCACACCTCTTTTCAGCGAATGTGATAAAGCACCGCAGACCACAAAACGCAATCAGATAGGCAAAATGCTTTTATAGAAACATTTAACAAAGTGCCTTTGATTGTTCAGGGGTAGAAATTCGCATAGCGAATTTCGATTTTATGCGTTTTGTTCCACGCAAACTTCGCCTCTCGCTGTACAACCGTACAGCGTCGGATAACCCGCGCTTCGCTTGGCTCAGTTTGCGCGCTCTGCACTACTTTCTCCCATTCTTAATTGGTTTATAGCAGCTTTTGTAATTCATAAAGTTTATTCATTGCTTCAATCGGAGTAAGCGTCGTCACATCAATATTACGAAGTGCATCGGCGATTTTGGAATTACCCATATCGGCAAAACCGAGCTGCATCTGAGATTCGTCATTAGTTGATGCGGATGCGATTTTTTCGCCCTTGACACTTCCTTTTTCGTTGCCTTCAACATTTCGCAGAACTTCCTTGGCGCGTTTAATAACGCTTTCGGGAACGCCTGCAAGCTTTGCAACCTCGATACCGAAACTGTCGTCTGTGCCGCCGCGCACAATTCTGCGCAGGAAGGTTATGTCATCGCCCCTCTTTTTACAGGCGGTGTTGTAATTAACTACGCCGTCAAGTGTGCTTTCAAGGGCGGTCAGTTCGTGGTAATGTGTTGCAAAAAGTGTCTTTGCACCGATTTTTTTTGCAATATGCTCAACAACAGCCCACGCGATTGAAAGTCCGTCAAATGTACTTGTACCGCGACCGATTTCGTCAAGGATACAAAGACTTTTCTTCGTAGCATTTTTGAGGATATAGCTTACCTCATTCATTTCAAGCATAAATGTACTCTGCCCTGCGGCGAGGTCATCCGATGCGCCTATGCGTGTGAAAATTTTGTCTATGATACCGCATTCGCACGATTGTGCAGGAACGAACGAGCCGATTTGTGCCATAAGTGCGATAAGAGCACTCTGACGCATATATGTTGATTTACCAGCCATATTGGGACCGGTAATTACTGCCATACGGTTTTCCTTGCAGTCAAGCGTTGTATCGTTGGGAACGAAAAGTGAATTTGAAAGCACTTTTTCAACTACGGGGTGTCGTCCCTCTTTGATTACAAGCTTGTCCGAAAGGTTAACTTCGGGCTTGGTATAGTTATTCTTAACAGCCGCCTCGGCAAGAGAATAGAGTGTATCGGTAACCGCGATTGCACGCGCTGTCTTTTCAATTCGTTCAAGATGCGCACAGATTCTTTCGCGGATTTTCTGGAATTCCTCGTATTCAAGTGCAACGAGCTTCTCACTCGCGCCGAGGACACTGCTTTCAATTTCCTTAAGTTCAGCGGTGATAAATCTCTCGCCGTTTGTAAGTGTCTGCTTGCGGACATAATCATCGGGAACTTTTGAAAGCTGTGACGATGAAACCTCGATGAAATATCCGAAAACCTTGTTAAATTTAACCTTGAGCGTTTTGATGCCCGTTCTCTCACGTTCTTTCGCTTCAAGCTCGGTTATAAACTGACTTCCTCCACGGGTTATATCACGCAGGCGGTCAATCTCTTCAAGGAAGCCGTCGCGGATAATATTACCCTCACGAAGTGAAATCGGAGGTTCGGGGTTAATTGCTCTTTCAAGCAAATCCCTCAAATCGTCAAGCGTATCAAGATTTGCCGCCTGAACACTTAAAATAGTGCTTCGCATACGGCAAAGGATTTTTGAAAGATAGGGAAGACGTGAAAACGACACGCAAAGCGATGCCATATCACGCGCGTTTGCCGTTCCGATTGAAACACGGCTCATAAGACGCTCAATATCACCGACACCCGTAAGCGCTTCGCACAAATCTTCACGCAGCGGAAGTGATGAATAAAGCTCCTCCACACCGCAGAGTCGGTTGTTTACCGATGCAGCATTCACAAGGGGACGCAGAATCCATTGTTTAAGCATTCTTGCACCCATGGATGTTTTTGTGTTGTCAAGCACCCATAAAAGAGAACCCCTCTTTGACTTGTCGCGCATTGTTTCGACAAGCTCAAGGTTTCTTACCGTTGCGGCATCAAGGTCAACGAATTCCTGCGAGGTGTAGATGTCAATTTTGTTGATGTGCGACATCTTTGCCTTCTGCGTTTCAAGGATGTATGAAATAAGTGCCGCCGCAGAAATTTCAAGAAGATTGTCGGTAATATCGCTGCTGTTTTTAAGCTGTGACACCAAAAGCTCTCTTGCGCCGTTTTTCACCTCGTCATATTCATAGGTGAATGTAAGTGCGTCGGTACGGCTTTTTATATATTCGGTGATTCTTTTATTCTGATACGAATTTCCGCCGAGTGCGATTTCGACCGGTGAAAAACGTGCAAGCTCGTTTATAAGCTTGTCACAGGAAATATCGTCATAAAGGGTGGTTGCAAGAAGCTCACCCGTTGAAACATCGGCAAATGTAACCGCACAATCGTTTCCGACGCGGCAAACCGATGCCATATAGTTTGTTCTGCGTGAATTAAGGAGCGCATCGTCAAGAATTGTGCCGGGTGTGACAATACGGATAATGTCGCGTTTTACAATACCCTTGACGTTTTTGGGGTCTTCCATCTGCTCGCAGATTGCGACCTTGTGACCCTTGGCAACAAGACGGGCAATATAACTGTCAGCCGCGTGGAACGGAACACCGCACATGGGTGCGCGCTCTGCCTGACCGCAATCACGTCCCGTAAGAGTTATGTCAAGGTCGCGCGAAGCGATAACGGCGTCTTCAAAAAACATTTCGTAAAAGTCGCCAAGCCTGAACATAAGAATAGTGTCGGGACATCCTTTCTTTATTTCCATGTACTGTTTCATCATTGGAGTAAGTTCCGCCAAGGTTTTTCAGCTCCTTAACCGAAAGTGAGTAATCCGAACTCTGATTTTTAGAGGCAGATTTTCGCCTTCGATGTGTTAAAATACTCGGTAATCCGTCAGGATTACCTATGTTTTTGCCTTCCGAAATCAAAAATCTGCTCTCTAAAAATTCCATTGACCTGAAACGGATGAAATTTCGAGTAGATTTTGGTGCGGAAGAGGCAGTAAGGCTTTGTGCCTTACAAGGATGACAAGCCGAAAGATACCGAA
>JAZNLD010000196.1:0-2814 GCA_045578925.1 Clostridia bacterium | reverse complement strand
TATATCTCTGCATTTCTGCCCGCCAGGACATGTAAAAGTCAGGTATTTTCTTTCCGATTTCCAGTTGATTTGGAAACCGAGTTCTTTCATTTTACCGATAAATTCTTCCCGTGTACCGCTTTTAAACATTGCATGATTTATACTTGTAATCAGCTCTTGTTTCCAGCTTGAACCTCTGCTTCTTGCACGGTATTCTCTGCTCGAAATCTTCCTGCCGTTTTGCTCATAAGGTCTTAACACACTGAGTCCGTAATCGGCACATATGTTATCGCTAAGGCATCGCAAAGTTTTAAGTGTGGTCGGACTTTGTCGGAGTTTATATCCGCTTTCAAAGCTTACCGAATTTATCACAAAGTGGTTATGAATATGATCGGCATCAAGATGTGTTGCGACCAAAACCTCGTGCCCCGGCCACGCTTTTTCTGCGAACTCCAAACCGATTTTATGTACCTGCTCGGGCGTGATTTTTTCGCTTGGATGGAAGGACTGAACATACTGATAAAAGTTAAAACCGTCAACCTTTTTATAGGCATATTTGGTTGTCATAAATTCATTAAAAGCGTTTTCGCCGTTGCAGTTTATTCCGCTGACATATCGGTAACCGCTATCCTTATCCCTTACTTTAGAATCCTGAACACAGTAATTTATGAGGCCTTTCATAGCGCTGATTGTCTGCTTGCTCTCTCGAATATAGTTTACTGTTGCCATCATCCTTTCCTCGCAATTTCATAAAGTTGCTCATAAATTTTTCTTTGTTCTTCTACTACCTCACTGAAATTATAGGAATCAAATACGCCTGAATTTATCTTTGTTGCTATTTGATTCAGATTGTTTCCAATTCGTTTCAACTCTAAAATTAACGGCTTGACATCTTCCGAAACTTTAATTGGTAGCTCATTTGAAAGAGCAACTATGTAATCGGTAATACTCATCTTTGCCTTTTTTGCTTTGCCACGAATAAGATTGTACTCCTTTTCGGTTAGACGAACCGTAAGGGTTTTATTTCTTTTGCGCTTTTCACTCAATCTATCAACTCCTTGTTTTAATAGTGGGTTCGGGGGACTGCCCGAATCGAAGCATTTGCGACGAGGCGGACAGCCCGACGCTCTGCTTGCCCCAGACTAAAGTCTGGGAATAGAGAGGCGTATTCAAAAAAAGCCTCAAATTTGCGTTTATACTCCAATTCGGGTGTTTACCCGTCTTTTTCTTAATCTCGCCACACAGGGCGAGCAATGCTCTCACACGGGCAGAAAAGGGTGAGGGGAATACCTTTTGTTTTTTGTGACGGAATGACGATAATGACGCAAATGGGAAAAATCTGATAACCGTCATCTAAAACCTTCAGTGTTTGAGAGGGTTTTCAAGGACTTTCATAATTTTAAAATCATACCGTCATAACCGTCATACCGTCATTGCGGTGTGTAAACCAAAAGCAATTCACGCTTTTCACCTGTACGGTTTTTAACAAACTCAATTCCGATTTTTTTGAGTTCCTTTTCATACTTGTTTAATTTTCTTGTCAGGACATTTCCCTTAACATTAAGTTTGATTTTTTCTGCAAGTTCAGATGCCTGTCCCATAAATTCACCGCTATCTTTAAGGTATGAAATCACCGCAGATATAACGGCATCGTTTTTCATCGCATCAGAAACTGGTGTGTCACCGCTTACGAATTCCCATTCAAAAGTGTCGCTGTTAAATTTAATGTTCAGAATTTTTTCTTCAATGTCACGACCGCGTATGTAGAGCTTAGCATCATTGCTCTTTTCGTTAGAACGGACAAGAACATAGCTGCCGTCTGCCGCACCCGTCATTCCCGTTGAACCGCTTATAGAAATGTGTGGGTCATCACTCTTTTGTTTTCGCCGGTGTTGCACCGCAAGAATTGCAATTCCGTTTTTATCTGCGATACTTTTTAATGCACCGATATCTTTGTAGTCACCCGCGTAATAATTTGAATCACCTGTGCCGTCGCGAACCTTTTGCAAGGTATCTATAACGATTAAATTCGTATCGTGATGCTCTGAAATAAACAACTCAATTTGCTCGAGTAATCCGTTTGACAAGGGATTTACCATTACCGCAAAATGAAGACTCTCAGGTGCATCCTCTGTGATTTCAGACAACCTCATCTGCACTCGGTTATAGCTATCTTCAAGACAAAGATAAAGCACGGTGCCTTTTTCGGTTTGATAGTTCCAGAACTTTTCGCCCTGTGCAACTTTAAGACACAGAAGAAGTAGTAACCAGGATTTACCCACCTTTGGCATACCCGCAAAAATGTGTAGCCCTTGAGGTATAAAATCCTCTGCAATAAACCTTATCGGAGACAGTTCCATCTGCAATAATTCTTTACCGTTTATAGTTTTGATTTTCTCTGTTGACATACTCTCACCTCTCTTCAAATAAATTTTATTTTTCATGAATTGTGAAAACAGAAAAGTTATAAAGTTTTATTTACCCCTCCCACTTTCTATTCCACAATTTTTCAAAATTTTACAACCACTTTTCAAAATTATTTACAAATAATTCACTTTTGCCCTATATGTCTTATAAGGACTAAATCTAGATTTTAACAGCCCTGTTTTTCAAAAATTCACAAAAAGTTTTTAAATACCCCCCTCACTTTCTTTTCCACAATTTTCAAAAAATTTATAACCCTTTCCTAAAAATATTCACAAAAAATTCATTCCCCCCTACTTATACAAAGTAAAAAACATTAGTTTAACAACCTTATTTTTGAAAATTTACAAATATTTAAACTTTTTCTTCACTATCCATACACAGAATATTAAGTCGGAGGCCAAGCGGTCT
>JAZNLD010000195.1:0-6005 GCA_045578925.1 Clostridia bacterium | reverse complement strand
CAGCCGATAAACGATTCGGAAAAGCTTGTTGAAGAAATATACACTTTGAGAGAGCGTCTTTCTTGCGAAATCCCCTTATATGATAATATGATTGAGTGGTTTAAAACCCAAATTGTTACAAAATAAAGTAAAAAAATAACGTAAAAAAGCGGGAAAAACCGCAATTTGTTAAAAAAATATTAAAAAATATTAAAAAAATATTACAAAAACACTTGCAATTGTTACAAACTGGTGTTACAATGTTACAGGCTTGTGGGAAAATAGCCCATAAGAAGAATAGTTTGGAGGAATTGCATGTTTTTAAAAAAATGTAAAAAGGCAGCGGCAATGCTTATAGTAATGCTCATCGCTGCAAATACTGTAAATGCACAGTTTTATGATGTACCACAGGAATTAAGTTCATACGGCCAGGAAATATATAGCATCGCTCGTTCATATCACGGAAGAAGCTTCAGCGGTTACTGCGGAACTTATGTAAGATGTAAACTCAGAGCGATGGGGATATTCGAGGGCGGATTTGACCTTCGCGGTAACGGAAATCAGTGGTACGCAAATTTTGATAATGTGACAATGACCAGTGGCGGATATAGTGTCTACAGTGAAAGTGGAAGAGATTGTCTTAAAAAGCTTGTTGAGAAATATGGTAATGGTATAAAAAATATTGTTATCAGTTTCCCCATTCAGTCAGGCTACAGTGCTTCCCGCCCGGGTGCAGGGCACGCATTTGTAATTTATGAAATCCGTGATAATATTGCGTATTATTCGGAATCCTTCAGTTTCGGCTCTTTCAGAGAGGGGCAGGTAATTGCCGAGGATATCGATTCACTTGTTGAACGTTATTCAAGACGTCACGGAAATCCCACAGGTGCAGTAATGCTCAGCAAAACTCAGGTTTCACAGGCGGAAGAGACGGAAGCTCTCAATCCGGCTAGCTTTGCGATGATGTATAATATCAAAAAAATATCCGAAACTACGATCGTTGAATCAATATTTTCAAATGTAATAAAAACTCGTGCTGTTTTATAATGGCACGGGTTTTTTGCGTATAGGGAATTGCATATTTTTTCGCAAACTACATTTGTCAGTTTGAATTTTGTTCAGAATGCGAAAAAGGTGAAGTAGAATGTTTTTTAAAATGAAAACGGAGGATAAAAAATGAAAAAGAAAATTGTGTTGGGAACGCTTATTGCTATTGTGGCAATCGTGCTTTGTGTAGCACTTTCAGTGGTTATGGAATACACCCGGACAAAGTCATCGGACAAAACCGTAACGGTGCAGATACCGAAGGGTGCGTCAGAATCGCTTATAGCAGAAATTCTTGAAGAAAATGGTGTTATAGATTATAAAATAAATTTCAAACTCAAAATGAGAACTTCAAAATACCGCGGAAAGCTTAATTATGGTAAATATATTCTCAATAAAAAAATGTGCATTGATGATGCTATAGAGGCTCTTTCACGTCCCGTAGAACATAAAAAAGGTGTAAAACTTACTATTCCCGAAGGTTACAGTGCTGAAATGATTGCAAATCGTTGTGAAAACATAGGAATCTGTACAGCAGACGAGTTCCTTGACGAGCTTGAAAACGGAAAATTTGACTATGACTTTATTTCAGATATTCCTGAAAAAGACGGACTCAAGTATAAACTCCAGGGATACCTTTTCCCCAGTACGTATGATTTTGGAGAAGATGCAAATGCGCATACTGTAATAAATACACTCCTTGGCGAATTTGAAAAACAGTTCAAGGCAGTTGAAGACAAGCTTCCCCAAGGTATGGATATGGCGGAAGCTATCAACCGCGCTGCGCTTATTGAACGTGAAGCAAAACTGGACAATGAGCGCAGTATGATTTCAGGCGTTATTAAAAACAGAATTGAAAAGAATATGCTTATGCAGATTGATGCAAGCGTTGTATATGTAATTTCAGATGGTCTTTACGACCTTGACCGAGTTTTGTTCAGACATCTTGAGGTTGATTCTCCCTACAACACTTACAAGTATCCCGGACTTCCCGTAGGGCCCATCTGCAACCCCGGAATTGAATCAATCGTAGCGGCAATGACTCCCGTAGAACACACATATCTTTATTACCATACAGACAACGAAAAAAATGACGGCAGCCATGTTTTCAATGAAACTCTTGCCGAGCATCAGGCAGGTCTTTAATCTATGAAAAAATATATAGTAGACCGCATAGAAGAAGGCTTCGTGATTTTGCAGGATGAGAATAAGAAAATGTCCGATATTCCAAAAAGCGAAATCCCCGATGCAAAAGAAGGGGATATAGTGATTTTGGAAAATAGCGGATATAAGATAGATGCTGTTCAAACACAAAAACGAAAAGAATTTATGACAGAAAAAATGAAAAGACTTCTCAAAAACTTGACTGACTGATTCCAGGTAGTGTTAAAAACGAGACTCCTTTAATATGATAAATAAAATCTATAAACGAGGTGAGAAAATGGACGCAGGTGGAACAAATAGTATAACAGGACGAAGTAGAAGCCTCTGCGTCTGTTTTTTGTGTAGACGCAGAGAGATATTTCGTCCCTCAAAAATTTTAGAAGAGAGGGATTATTATGACAGAAAACAAAAACACACAACTCAGCGAAATTTTGATGAGCCTTATTGAAAACAAGAAATATTCATCGCTGCGTGATGCAATGTCAACTATGCACGCGGCAGATATTGCAGCGGTATTGGAAGACTGTAAAAACGAACAGGTGCCGCTTATATTCAGAATTCTTCCCAAAGAATTAGCGGCGGAAACCTTCGCCCAAATGGATGAAGACCATCAGGCGCTTCTTATCCATAGCTTCAGCGACAGCGAACTTAAAGCCGTTGTTGATGAACTTTATGTGGACGACGCAGTTGACCTTGTAGAAGAAATGCCTGCCAATGTAGTAAAAAGAATACTTCGACAGGCAGACCCTGAAAAAAGAAAACTGATAAACGAAATTTTAAAGTATCCCGAAGACAGCGCAGGCAGTATTATGACCACCGAGTATGTGCGTCTTCGCCCTGATATGACGGTCAGGGATGCGATAAATAATATCAGAAAAACAGGTATTGACAAAGAAACTATTAACACCTGTTTTGTAACTGATACCAACCGCAAACTCCTTGGTATTGTGACGATGAGGCAGTTCCTTTTTTCCGAAGAAGATGCTGTGATACGCGATATTATGACCGAGGAAGTAATATCCGTTCTTACGACAGAGGATAGGGAAAAAGTATCGCTTGACTTTGTGAAATATGACTTTTCTGCGATGCCTGTAGTTGACGAGGAAGGTCGCCTTGTCGGTATCGTGACAATTGACGACGTAGTCGATGTTTTGCAGGAAGAAACAACGGAAGATATTGAAAAAATGAGTGCTATTATGCCTCTTGAAAAGCCATACCTGAAAACAGGGGTGCTTGAAATTTTCAAAAGCCGTATTCCGTGGCTTTTTATACTTATGATTTCGGCAGCGTTTACGGGAATGATAATAACCCGTTTTGAAAGCGCTCTTTCTGCGCAGATAGCACTTGTTGCATCAATCCCGATGCTTATGGGTACGGGCGGTAACTGCGGAAGTCAGGCATCGGTTACCGTAATCCGCGGACTTTCAATCGGTGAGATAGAATTTTCTGATATTTTGCGTATTGTCTGGAAAGAGCTTCGTGTGGCGATTCTTTGCGGAATAGCTCTTGCCGTGGTAAATATGGCGAAGCTTATATGGTTTGATAATCTTGAAGTGGCGGTTGCACTTGTAATCTGCATAACACTTTTGCTTGATGTCATTGTGGCAAAAATTGTAGGTTGCACACTTCCTCTTATTGCTGATAAAATAGGATTTGACCCTGCTGTAATGGCAAGTCCGTTTATTACAACAATCGTAGATGCGATTTCGCTTCTTATTTATTTTGAAATAGCCGTTCTTATGCTTGGTATCGCGATTTAAAAAGGTGATTTTATGAACGAGGTTATAGCGGAAAAACTTAATAAACTACCTCAGAAACCCGGAGTGTATACGATGAAGGACGCAACAGGCAGAATTATCTATGTAGGCAAGGCTAAGAGTCTGCGCGCCCGTGTAAGACAGTATTTTCAGAAAAGTGCCAACCATAGCGTCAAAACTTCTGTTATGGTTTCAAAAATCTATGACCTTGACTATATCATCTGTGACAGCGAGATGGAGGCGCTTGTCCTTGAATCAAATCTGATTAAGGAGAATAAACCTCGCTACAACATACTTTTAAAGGACGATAAACACTATCCCTATATTAAAATAACGATGAATGAAGAATATCCGCGTATGCTTTATGTCCGCAAAATCGAAAATGACGGAGCACGCTATTTCGGACCATACCCAAGCGGTTATTCAATCAAGGAAACAATGGAGCTTCTCCGTAATATATTTATGCTTCCGCATTGCAAAAAACAGTTTCCGCGTGACCTTAATAAAGAACGTCCCTGCCTTTATTACAGAATGGGCCGTTGCAGTGGAATTTGTCAGGGGAATACTAATACTGACAGCTATAAAAAGATTTTCAAAAACATCATCCGCTTTCTTGAAGGAAAAGATGAAGAGGTGCTTTTGAATCTTGAAAATGAAATGCGCGAAGCATCACAAAATCTCGAGTTCGAGCGTGCAGCACTTATCCGTGACAGAATTGCATCGGTAAAAAGGCTTGGCGAAACACAAAAGGTTATTACTGAAAGCGGTGGCGATATTGATATCATTGCGGTTGCATCGGTTGATTCGCTCTCTTCTTCCGAGGTTTTCTATATCCGTGGAGGAAGGCTTATCGGTCGTGACAGCTTTGATTTATCGGATGCGGTAAACCACGAAGAAGGTGCGCTATTAACGGAGTTTTTACCACGCTTTTACAGCCGTGATAACTTCATCCCCGAAACAATACTTCTTTCACACAGTGTTGAGGATGCAGGCGCGCTTGAGGAATATCTGTCGCAAAAACGAGGCAAAAGGGCTTACATAAAAGTACCCGTTCGCGGCGACAATAAAAAGACTGTTGATATGGCATATAATAATGCACTTAAAAATATTGAGAACTATAAAACAGTAAAGGTACGCGAAAAACTGATACAGGCATCTGTAACGGAGCTTGCAGGAATACTTGGTCTTGATGTAATTCCCGACAGAATTGAATCATACGACATATCGCATACAAGTGGTAGCGACAGTGTCGCTTCGATGATAGTTTTTGAAAACGGAAAACCCTGCAAGAAGGAGTATCGCCGTTTCAAAATCAGAACGGTGGAGGGTGCGAACGATACGGCATCTCTGCGTGAAGTAATTTATCGCAGACTTACCCACGAACAACGGGAGGAAGACGGAAAATTTGCAAAAATCCCTGACCTTATTCTGCTCGATGGCGGAAAGGGTCAGCTTTCAACAATCCGCAACCTTTTTGACGAAATAGGTGCAGATATTCCCGTTTTCGGTATGGTCAAGGACGATAAGCACCGTACCCGTGCGCTTCTTGGCGAAGGCGGTGAAGTTTACCTGAACCCCGTAAGTTCGGTGTACAACCTCGTCGCGAATATTCAGGAAGAGGTGCATCGCTTTGCAATTGAGTATCATCGCAGTCTGCATAGGAAAAATACAATTGAAAGCGAACTTGAAAAAATCGAGGGTATAGGAAAACAAAAACGAATTGCGCTTTTAAAGCATTTTAAAAGTGTTGCAAAAATTAAAAATGCAAGTCCTGACGAACTTTCTGCAGTAAAGGGAGTAGGACAAAAAGATGCACAGAAAATATATGAATATTTCAATAAGAAAGAGAAGTGATATCAAAATATCACTTCTCTCAGACTGTCGAAAAAGTCGGTCAACCGCAAGCAAGATTAAATATACGAAAATTTTGTAGGGGTTGGCAATTCTAAACGAACCGACAAAAATAAAACAGATTTTATTAGTCAAGCGAATATAAAAGCCCTGAAAACCGTGGTTTTCAGGGCTTTTTGCTTGCTTCTGTCCAAGGCATTCTCTACCGTA
>JAZNLD010000194.1:0-6004 GCA_045578925.1 Clostridia bacterium | reverse complement strand
GATTCAAAACCTGAAAAAGAATTTGTGGTTGATCAGGAAATATACCGACAATATGACGGAATATATTTGGTGTATAATGAAAGTGAAAGTTTCCAAAGGGCAGAAATATACGACCCAAAGCATAAATTGGAAAAAGATATTTCTGTCGGCAGCAAGAGAAGTGACGTTGAAAAAGCATTCGGAAAGGAATTTTTGATAAAAGATTTGCCGGAAAACGAATGGGGATTTATCGAAAATGTCCTTTGGGTTCATTTTGAATTTGATAAAGAAAACAGAGTTAAGTTGATAAGAATTTATCACGGACCGTAAATACTGCATAGTTTGGGGACAGGGCACTTTTTGTGAAATATAAAAATACCGCGAGGGGATAATAGCTCTCGCGGTGTTTGTTTTTCTGTTTAGGAGAAGGAGGGATGGCGCTACTACGTATCGCCCCTGCTTGCCGACCCAAATGCTTCGCATTTCGGTACCCGACTACGCATCAACACGCTAAAAACGATTATCAATCGTTTTCTTGACGCGCATTGCCCTCTCAGGGTTCGAATCCCCTCTTAATTTCACAAACAAAAAACGCAAATACCCACTAAGTGGATATCTGCGTTTTTGTTGGCGGAGAAGGAGGGATTCGAACCCTCGCACCGGTTTCCCGACCTACGCCCTTAGCAGGGGCGCCTCTTCGACCTGCTTGAGTACTTCTCCAAATTGCAGTAAAGCTAAAAAAAAGGAACCTAAGATTCCTTGCGTATTATTAAAATGGCGGAGAGGGTGGGATTCGAACCCACGCGCCCTTTCGGACAAACGGTTTTCAAGACCGCCTCGTTATGACCACTTCGATACCTCTCCGTACAAATCCGACTTCGATAGTATACCAAATTATAGCGGATATGTCAATAACTTTTATGAAAATTTTAAAAAAATCAATCTAATTTTGAAAGAGCGTCTTCTGCAGCGCGCTGTTGAGCTTCTTTTTTACTGAAGGCGCTGCCGCTTCCAAGCACTTTTCCGTTCGCAACAACCTGCATTTTAAAAAGACAATGATGCACAGGTCCCTCCGCACTTATAATTTCGTACGCTATATTGCAAGGTCCGTTTTTTTGCAATTTTTCCTGAAGCTTGGTTTTATAGTCAATAACCTGACCGCTTTCTACAGCTTCGTTAATATCATTTCCGTAAATGCTGTACAGAAATTCGCGGGTGTTGTCTATCCCAGCATCAAGATACATTGCGGCAATAAGTGCCTCAAACATATCAGAATGGATGGAAGGGCGATTTCTTTCCCCTGAAAGCTCAGCACCATTACCGAGAAGCATATATTTTTTTATATCAATTTTCGCGGCAAGACCCGAAAGTGCTTTTTCGCATACAAGAGATGCACGGATACGACTCATCATTCCCTCGTCAAGAGTAGGGAAGTTGTTGAAAAGGTATTCGCCTACTAAAAAATCTACGATAGCATCGCCGAGATATTCAAGACGCTCATAGCTTTCAGTATTATTCTCATTTGCATAGGAAGTATGCGTAAAAGCAGTTTTAAGAAGTTCGGGATTTTTGAAAAAGTACCCGATATCTTTCTGAAATTGATTGATACTCATAAAAACACCTTGATTTGTAAAATTAAACACAAGGGATTCACTCCGAAAGCGAATCCCTTATAGTCTATTATGTATTTTGAAATTTACGATTAAATAAGCTTTTCAATTCTTTCAGCAACGTCGCCTACAGTTTCGATGCCTTCAAGAGCTTCATCTTCAATTTCAATGTTGAATTCGTCTTCAATATCGCAAATGATAGTTGCAATATCAACGCTGTCTGCGTGTAAGTCTGCAATAAATCCTGTATTTTCGTTAATATCTGAAGCGCTTATCTTAAGTCTTGCGCCCATCGCATCAGCAATAATATCTGCAAGTTTTTCAAGAACCATATTTTCAACTCCTTTCCGACAATTATGATAATATAAAATCTCAAAATAGTCAAGTGTTTTGCTAAAATTCTTCCCCGCAAGTCGGGGAAGAATTACCTCGCAATATAAATTATGCACAGTAGCGCTGACACTATTACAAGTAGTACAGAGCTTATTGCGGAAAAGATGTTTTTTGCTTTGAAATGATAGCAAGATAGCGATATGGTGTAAAAACTACTCCACAAAAAAAGAACAACAAAAATAAATTGATATATATTCATTGATCAACCTCAGTTAGCTTCTTCAAAATCGGCATAAAGAACCTTGAAGGAAATATTTATTTCAGACTCCGGAAAAGCTTTTTCCCAATTGAATTTTTTCCACGACCTTATGTCAGGAAACTCGTGTTTTAATGCTTCGCCGAATCCGAGAATGTCGCTTTTGTATTTTGTCTGCGAATCCGCAATCAGCCTTTGTGCCTCATAATCGAGTTTTTTTTCTAAAAATCTGCAAAACTGTGCGGTCTCTTTTTTATTGTTTTCAATTTTTCCGGCATCAACATACTCAATTGAAATGGGAATTGTTGCATTTATAACGGCTCTACCGTTTTTCACTTCTCCCTTTATTGTTGGTGATGTCTGCTGAATAAGGCGTACTGTCACAAAACTTTTTTCGTCCGGATAGGATATACTGTAATTACGCGGATAATACTCGCCCGATATGATTCTGGCAATATCCGATTCGAAACTACCAAGCGTGCCAATCATCTTATCATTCCTGAATACCGCGCATCCAAGCACTTCTGTCGGATTTTCACCGTCGCGCAGAATTTCACCTGCCCGCGCTTCGTAAGATAAGTCATCGGAATGTGGAACAATGTCCACATCAGGATTATCCATTTCGTTTTTATTTATTCCTACAAGAGGGACTAGGCTTCCTGAAAAATTCTCGATCACATTGAAATACAGATAATAGAGGTATGCCTCATTAACTTTGTCGTGAGCAACTTTTCTCATAATATTATCATAATATTTTTCGATAAAAGTTTCCTGCGCAGGCTTTACCTCACGAAGATATCTGTCTGCATCCTCACGCGAAACGCATACATAGGTGTTAGGACGGAAATCGCGTGATGAGGCAAATCCCGACAAAATTTCTTTTACTCCGTTTTTTGCAACATCATCGGAGAAAACAACCACTTTTATATGGCTCATATTTATTGTTTTACTTTTAATCGAATCTATTTTCCGTATGGCAGAAAAAACCGTTGGAGCTTCAACTGTCAGTATATCAGGCTTTGGTGTCGCAGGTTTTTCCTCTCCGCCTCCCGTAGGGTCGGCAAATACGAAAGTTGCTTTTAACGGAAAGGATTTTCCCTCATCAATACCTACTGCAACAACGAACGCCTGATTTTCAACATCAGTTCCATATCCGCAACCGCTGAGGGAAAGAAGGAGTATCAATAACAACAGTTTTTTCATACTTTTGCCTTTCTGCGAAACCGCGCAAGAATGAGAATTATAACAGGTAATGAGGGGAAGAGTACCGTGCTGAATGAAAGTAGCTTTTCATAAAAATAGAACGCACTGCTTTCGTCTGCAGGCATCATCGAAACGAAGAAGGTTATTGTTGTCAGCGCGGGAACAAACGCACTTGCACGCCCTCTCTGGTCGCTTGCGGCAAGAAGAGATGCACTTGTGCTTATAAGAATACTCATACTGCACATAACAAAGCTTGTCCATACAAATACTACAATCGGCTCTAACCTCTGCAAAAACGCGCCTGATTTTATCATACGCGTCATCTGGTAAAAGGGCAGGAAGAAACGCTCCGACGCAGGAAAAGGAACGGTAAGGCAGTACGCAAGGGTGAAAGTAACAGATATGACCGTAATTATCAAAAATGTCATTAGCCCTGCTTTTTTAAGCTCTTTATAGCTTCCGAGAAGCGGTGCAAAGAAAAAGAGCAGTATCGTTTCGGGAAAACCGAAATGCTTTACAAATATGCCGTTTACCAGACTTTTGGTGCTTTTTCCGAAAATGGGAAAGATATTGTCAATTCTATAGTGAGGAAAAAGTGCCAGCACAACCGTAACAATTGTTGCAATTACAAGCGGAAAAATAATTGTGCTTAAATTTGTTGTTGCACGCGTTCCGCAGTAGGCTGCAATAAACACAGGAAGTATAATGAAAAGTGCAAAAAATTCGTCAGGCGCACTTGTTGCCATTACCGTTCCGAGAGCCTCTACAAGAAGTCTCAATAAAAGTGCATTGAAAATGGTAAGTGTTATTACATAAAAGTAATTAAAAATCGCCTTTCCGCCACTGCCTGCAGCTATATAAAATGTTTCTGTAAAACTCATCGGTGCAAATGGCTTATAAAGTCTCAACACCACGAGAAATGAAATCGTCGCAATCAGGCTTTTTGCAAGAATATCAATCCATGCAGCGTTGCCAACGTACTTCACCATATATTCAGGCAATATAACAAGATATTTTGAAAGTATCGCACACGAACAAATTACAGCAATACTTATACTGCCGAGTCGCGCTTTCATATTTTACCCCCTCCATTTACGGGAAATAAAGGACTGCCTTTCTTTACGCCTCGGATTTACATAATCATCGCGTTCATTTTGTTCCCATACAGGCGGAACGAAAAACGCTGTCGGCATTCCTTCTTTAGTGACAGGTGCAAACGGAACTCCCATCGGCATACCCATAGATTTTGTGTCAGTCCATAAAAGAATATTGACAAATAATCCTGCAACTATTCCTAAAAATCCTGCTGTTGCTCCCAGAAGAATGTATGCAAATCGCAATATTCTTGCAGACAATCCAAGATAGTAGTTGGGTGTCGCAAAGGAGCCTATTGCAGTGATGGATACAATGATAATCAGTATAGGACTGACAATCCCCGCGGAAACCGCAGCCTGTCCCAGAATAAGAGCTCCTACAATACTTAGTGTGCTACCCGATGCTTCAGGTACGCGGATGCTTGCTTCACGGATTATTTCAAGCGAAATTTCCATTATGATAATTTCAATAAGAGGAGGGAATGGAACTTGCTCGCGACTTGAAATAACCGACATAAGTATTCCCGTTGGAAGAAGCTCGGTATGAAAGCTGACAACAGCAACATAAAGCGCAGGAAGAAGCAGGGACAGGAAAAACGCAAGCCATCTTATTGCACGTATCATATTGACATATGGGTATCGCAGATAACTGTCCTCGGCTGACTCGTTCAGTTCAAAAATGCTTGTCGGTAGAATAAGGACAAACGGCGAGCCGTCAACAAGAACAACAACGCGCCCCTCTAAAAGTGCGCGGGAAGCTCTGTCAGGGCGTTCTGTGGAAAGAAATTGAGGCAGTGTGGTTACAGATTTATCTTCAATAAACTGCTCAAGCTCTGCAGCGGCGAAAAGGTAGTCAACTTCTATGCTTTCAATTCTGCGTAGTGTTTCTTTTACAAGTGAGGTGTTGGCGACGTTTTGGATATACATTACCGAAACAGGCGTCTGGCTGATTGTACCAACCTTGTATTCAAGACACATCAGGCTTTTGTTCCTCACAAGATGACGAATAAGTGCAGTGTTCTCGCGTAATTGCTCTGAAAAAGAGTCGTTAGGACCTCGTATAATCCTCTCTGTCTGCGGAGAATCAACACCACGGTGTTGCCAACCCTTGACATCAAGAGAATATGCCTTTTTAACCCCATCAATAAGCATAATGGCACTGCCGAAATTGAGGTCAAAACATAACTCACCTATAACATTTGTTTCCTTGTATTCGCTTTGTGATAAAAGGACTTCACCGACCGCCTTGAAACTTGAAATAGCTATTTCGCGACTTTTTATCATCAGCGGTTTTAATATAAAATCGTTTATAAGCTCTTTATTTACAAGCCCATCAATAAAAAAAAGGACGGCATTGTGTTCCTTCTCTCCAATCAGCACGGTGAATTCACGCATTTTTACGTCTCCGCTTTTTCCGAATGCGAATTCATCTTTAAGTGTAGCGAAATCCTTCCTGAAATTTCCGCATAGTGACGGCCCGCCGTGATTTTGTTGCGCGGAAAAATCGTCAGGGGGAGAGGCCTCTTCTA
>JAZNLD010000193.1:0-6872 GCA_045578925.1 Clostridia bacterium | reverse complement strand
GCTTCACCACACATATTCTCCAAGCTATAAGCAGTTTACGGGGGATAATCACATTTCGCTTCAGAACGGTATGCGAAACTATCACATAAACACAAACGGCTGGAGCGATATTGCACAGCATTTCACGATTTTTCCCGACGGCGCTATTGTCACGGGGCGAAGTCTTGAAATAGTGCCTGCAGGTATAAAAGGTGCAAATACGGGCGCGATAGCGATTGAGTGTCTTGGTAATTTTGACCGCGGAGGAGATAAAATGACCGACGCACAGAAAAATGCTATTATTTCAGCGGTGAAGGTGCTTGCAAAAAAGTTTTCCCTTACTCCCGAAACGAGTGTTATCTATCACGCGTGGTGGACAAGCAGCGGAAAAAACCTTGGCGATTATAACAGCGCAAAATCGTGTAAAACCTGCCCCGGAACAAACTTTTTCGGCGGAAACACAAGACGAGCGTTTGAGGAGCATTTGCTTCCGCTTCTGAATGGGGACAGGTCGATTTCTGATGCACCTGCGGATTACATAAATGCCCCCGTCCCCGCAGTTGATCCGCTTAAACCTGTTGAGACGGTGAACGATATTATCTGGGAACTTACAAACGCAGGCATTGTCACAAACGCTCAGCTGTGGATGAATAAATGCCAGGAAGATGTGAATATCTATCATCTGTGCAGAAAAATGGCAAATTATCTGCGCGAAACACTATAAACAAAAACCCGTCGGGGAATTACCCCTGACGGGCTTTTATGTAACAAAATAACAAAAAATACTATAGAAAACACCAATCCTTTGTGCAAAATGACGAAAGTAAAAATAAATTATTGTGAATTATACGGATATATATATATAAGGATTTGTAGTAAAATTATATATACGAAGTTTACTTCGGATTACTTAAAAAACGGGAAAATTTTAAAAACCCGTAGAAAGGCGGTTTAAGCAATGAATGTATTTAGTGGAGAGAACATCAGAAATGTAGTAGTATTAGGACACGGTGGTGCAGGAAAGACATCGCTTGTTGAAGCGATATTACATAAAGCAGGAGCATCTGACAGATTCGGTAAAATTGCAGACGGAACAACAGTAAGCGACTACGACGCAGAAGAAATCAAGAGAAAGATTTCAGTTAATCTTTCAATGGCACCCTGCGTATGGCATACTCCCAAAATTCCTGATTCAAAGCTTAACCTCATTGACACTCCCGGTTACTTTGACTTTGTGGGAGAAGCTATGGGCGGTATCCGCGCGGCTGAAAGTGCCCTCATCGTTATCAATGCGAAAAGTGGCGTTAAGGTAGGTACTGAAAACGCTTGGAAATATGCAACAGAACGCGGTATGGCGCGTATGATGTTCATCAACTGTATGGATGATGACGAAGCGGATTTTGACAAGGTTGTTGCACAGATTCAGGATAAATTCGGTGCAAGTGCGGCAGTATTTCGAATCCCGATTAAAGAAGGAAAAGAACTTACAGGCTACGTTAACATCGTAAGCGGTAAGGCTTATAAGGTTGAAAACGACGTTGAAACCGAAATCCCGATTCCTGAAAATATGAAGGCATCTTTCGACAAGTATCACAACGCACTTATCGAGGCCGTTGCCCTTACAAGCGACGAGCTTCTTGAAAGATATTTTGCAGGCGACGTTATCACTGACGAAGAAATGCGCGCCGTTCTTAAGGGCAGTGTTAAGCAGGGTCAGGTAGTTCCTGTTTACGGTGGCTTCTGTACAGGAAAGACTTTTGCAGTTCGTTCTCTTATGGATGCTATGCTTAAGTATCTTCCTTCACCCGTTGAGGCTGAAAAGGCAGATGCAGCAGCACCCTTAAGCGCAGTTGTATTCAAGACACTTGCTGACTCTTACGGTAAGATTTCACTTATCCGTGTTTACGGTGGCGTTCTTAAAGCTGATTCAACAGTTTACAATGTTAACAAGGGCGAAAACGAAAGAATCGGTAAGCTTTACGTTCTCCGCGGTAAGAAGCAGATTGAAGTTCCCGAACTCCGTGCAGGCGACATCGGTGCGGCTACAAAACTTGGTGTAACTCTTACCGGTGACACACTTGCAAAGCAGGGCGCAGAAGAGCTTCAGGGAATCGATTTCCCCAACCCCGCTATCACAATGGCAATCGTTCCCCAGGCTAAGGGCGATGAAGAAAAAATCAGTGCAGGTCTTTCCAAGCTCCGCGAGGAAGATCCTACATTCAAGGTTAAAAACAACAAAGAAACCAAGGAACTTACAATCTCCGGTACAGGCGAACTTCATCTTGATGTTATCACAAGCAAGCTCAAGACTAAATTCGGCGTAGGCGTAGAACTCAAAGTTCCCAAGATTGCATATCGTGAAACTATCCGCAAGACTGTTAAGGTTCAGGGCAGACATGGGAAGCAGTCAGGCGGTCACGGTCAGTTCGGCGATGTTTGGATTGAATTCAGCCGTCACGACGGAACAGACCTTATCTTTGATGAAGAAATTGTAGGCGGTGCAGTTCCCAAGAACTACTTCCCCGCAGTTGAAAAGGGACTTCAGGAATCTATCGCAAAGGGCGTTCTTGCAGGCTACCCCGTAGTAGGCCTCAAGGCAGTTCTTGTTGACGGTTCTTATCATCCCGTTGACTCTTCAGAAATGGCATTCAAGGTTGCCGCAGGCATCGCTTATAAGGACGGTCTTGCACAGGCAAACCCCGTTCTTCTTGAACCTATCGGACATCTTGAGGTTACTATGCCTGAAGAACTTATGGGTGACATCATCGGTGACATCAACAAGCGTCGCGGTAGAATTCTCGGTATGAATCCTATCGGTGACGGTCTTGGTGAAGTTGTCGCAGAAGTTCCCGAAGCTGAAATGTGCAAATACGCAACAGACCTTCGCAGTATGACAAGGGCAAGAGGTAAATTTACCTTTGCATTTGAAAGATACGAGGAAGTTCCCGACGCAATCGCACAGAAGGTAATTGAAAGCTCAAAAGAATAAATAAATGCAAGCAACCACACAAAATTTTGTGTGGTTGCTTTTTTATTCCTTAAAACGATAAAAAAATACCGATTTTAAGCCGTTTTTCGCTTAAAAATGCTTGCAATTACGCTAATTAGTGGTATAATAAATTAGATGATAGTGCTGAAAGTGGGCTCTGTCATAAATTAAGTGTAAAAAATTTTTTATATATTTTATGAGGTGATTAGACTATGAACAAAAAGACTATTGAAGACATTCAGGTAAAAGGTAAAAAAGTTCTCGTGCGTTGCGACTTTAATGTTCCGCTTGACGCAGACAGAAACATTACAGACGAAAACAGAATTGTAGGCGCTATGCCCACAATCAAGTATCTTGCAGATAACGGTGCAAAGGTTATTCTTTGCTCACATATGGGCAAGCCCAAGGGTGAACCCAAGCCCGAATTCTCACTTGCTCCCGTTGCAAAGCGTCTTTCTGAAAAGCTTGGCAAGGAAGTAATTTTCGCAGCTGACGATAACGTAGTTGGCGAAAACGCAAAGAAGGCAGTAGCTGAAATGAACGACGGCGACGTGGTTCTTCTTGAAAACACCCGTTACAGAGCAGAAGAAACAAAGAACATTGAAACATTCAGCAAGGAACTTGCTTCTCTTGCAGACATCTTCGTTAACGATGCATTCGGTACAGCTCACAGAGCTCACTGCTCAACAGTAGGCGTTGCTGATTACCTTCCCGCAGTTTGCGGTTACCTCATCCAGAAGGAAATTGAATTCCTCGGAAACGCAGTAAATAACCCCGTTCGTCCCCTCGTTGCAATCCTTGGCGGTAGCAAGGTTTCAAGCAAAATCAGCGTTATTGAAAACCTTCTTGACAAGGTTGACAAGCTTATCATCGGTGGCGGTATGGCTTACACATTCATGGCTGCAAAGGGTTATGAAGTAGGTGACAGCCTTCTTGAAAAGGATTACATCGACTACGCAAAGGAAATGATGGAAAAAGCAGGCGACAAGCTTCTTCTTCCCATTGATACAGTTGTTGCAACAGCATTTGCTAACGATGCTGAAAGCAAGGTTGTAGAAGAAGGTTCAATCGAAGCAGGCTGGCAGGGTCTTGACATTGGTCCCAAGACAATTGAGCTTTTCTCTGATGCAGTTAAGAGCGCAAAGACAGTTGTATGGAACGGACCCATGGGCGTATTTGAAATGGAAAACTTTGCAAAGGGTACAAACGCTATCGCACAGGTTCTCGCTGAAATCGACGCTACAACAGTAATCGGTGGCGGCGACAGCGTTGCAGCAGTTAACCAGGCAGGTCTTGGCGATAAGATGAGCCACATCTCAACAGGTGGCGGCGCAAGCCTTGAATTCCTTGAAGGCAAGGAACTTCCCGGTATCGTAGCACTTCAGGATAAATAATGCGGAATGTTAAAAATGCCCAGAACGCAAAAGGCGAAGGGGATAATAATTGACAAGTGGATAAAACCGAAGATGAGTTTTGCTTTGGTTGAAAAATCTCGCTTCTCTCGATTTTTCTTCTGTTTGGAGCCTTTTGCTACGAACAAACTTCACCTCTCGCTGTACCTTATGTACAGCGTCGGGTACCCCTTTCGGGTTCAGTTTGTCCGTCCTGAACATTTTTTCCTATCCCTAAAGTACAAGGTATAATAGTCAAAACCGAGGTACACGCCCTCTGTTTTGGCGGATTTGATTCAAGGGGGACTCCCCTTGAAATCCCCATAGACGAAAGGAATTGAATATACAATGAGAAAAATTCTCGCAGCAGGAAACTGGAAAATGAACAACACTCCCGCTCAGGCGGAAGCAATGATAAATGAACTTAAGGGAAAAGTTGCAGGCGCAAAGAATGATATCCTTCTTTGCCCCACATTCGTTTGCCTTCCCGCAGCAGTTAAGGCTGCTGAAGGCAGCAACATCAAAATCGGTGCACAGAATCTTCACTTTGAAGACAAGGGTGCATTCACAGGTGAAATCAGCGCACAGATGCTCAAGGAAATCGGCGTTGAATATGTAATCATCGGCCACAGCGAAAGAAGAGAATACTTCGCTGAAACAGACGATACAGTAAACGCAAAAGTTATTCAGGCTCTTAAGTATGACCTTACACCCGTGCTTTGCTGTGGGGAATCACTTAAGCAGCGTGAAGACGGAATCACATTCGACTTCATCCGCAGCCAGATTAAGATTGCATTCCGCGGTCTTTCCAAGGAAGATGCAAAGAAGGTTGTAATCGCTTACGAGCCCATTTGGGCAATCGGTACAGGCAAGGTTGCTACAAGCGAGCAGGCTAATGAAGTTTGTGCTGATATCCGTGCTTGCCTTGCAGGTATCTATGATCAGGAAACTGCAGACAGCATCCTTATCCTTTACGGCGGAAGCGTAAACAAGGACTGTGCGGCAGAACTTTTCGCAATGAGCGATATTGACGGCGGTCTTGTAGGCGGTGCAAGTCTTAAAGTTGAAGACTTCTCAATCATCTGCAACGCATAATTTTTGAACATAAGCAGGACGCTTTTCCTGCTTAAAGGCTGTTGAACAAATTTGCTCAACGGCCTTTTTGTCCGTTTATATACGGCAGTAAATTATAGGAAGGAATGAGGAAAAATGGCTAAAAAACTTACAATGCTTATGATCCTTGACGGCTACGGCCATAACGCAGCTAAAGAAGGTAACGCAGTATATAGTGCAAAAACTCCCAATATGGATAAACTTATGGCAGAGTGTTCAAACACTCTCATCAATGCCAGCGGTATGGATGTAGGTCTTCCCGACGGACAGATGGGTAACAGCGAAGTTGGTCACACAAATATCGGTGCAGGAAGAGTTGTTTATCAGGAACTTACAAGAATCACAAAATCAATCTCTGACGGAGATTTCTTCACAAAAGACGCTTTTGTAAAGGCTATTGAAAACTGCAAAAAGAATGACAGTGCCCTTCACCTTTTCGGACTTTTGTCTGACGGTGGTGTTCACTCTCACAACACACATCTTTACGCAGCTCTTGAAATGGCAAAGAGAAACGGTCTTGAAAAAGTTTATGTACACGGATTTATGGATGGCCGTGACGTTTCTCCCACAAGCGGTATTGACTTCGTCCGCGAACTTCTTTTGAAAATGGACGAAATCGGTGTAGGTAAAATCGGCTCGCTTTCAGGCAGATACTACGCAATGGACCGTGACAACCGCTGGGAAAGAGTTGAAAAGGCATATGCCGCACTCGTTTACGGCGAAGGCGAAAAGAATGCTGACGCAGTAGACATGATGCAGAAATCCTACGACAACGGCGTGACAGACGAATTCATAGTTCCCACCGTTGTTACCGAGGGTGCAACAATCGGCGCAAACGACAGCGTAATCTGCTTTAACTTCCGTCCTGACCGTGCAAGAGAAATTACCCGTACTTTCGTAGACGGTGAATTTGACGGATTTGAAAGAAAGAACGGATTCTTCCCGCTTTACTATGTATGTATGACTCAGTACGATGCAAAAATGCCCAATGTTGATGTGGCATTCAAGCCTGAATCACTTACAAACACATTCGGCGAATATATTGCAGAAAACGGTCTTACACAGCTTCGTATCGCTGAAACTGAAAAGTATGCTCATGTAACATTCTTCTTCAACGGCGGTGTAGAAGCTCCCTACAAGAATGAAGACCGCGCACTTATCGCTTCTCCCAAGGTTGCAACTTACGACCTTCAGCCTGAAATGAGCGCCCCCGAAGTTACCGAGGAAGTGCTTAAGAGAATCGAAAGCGACAAGTACGATGTTATCATCCTCAATTTTGCTAACTGCGATATGGTTGGTCATACAGGTGTATTTGACTGTGCAGTAAAGGCAGTTGAAACTGTTGACGAATGTGTAGGCAAGGTTGTAGAGGCTGTTCGTGCAAAGGATGGTATCGTATG